>DASVOI010000021.1:0-31592 GCA_036383395.1 Saccharimonadales bacterium (SeqCode) | reverse complement strand
ACAGTCTTGCTTGAGCGTCCGAATGAATATAACACGCACGGTGCTATTCGGCATCACACCCTTACGTGGCTTACGAATTAAGAATTGTAAGCAAGAGCGGGGGTCTTGATAGCGAGGGCGTCGCGCAAAGCGCTAGCCTTCTCAAGAGCCGCAGTGAAAGTAGATTTGGCATCTATTTCAAAATTGCCTATAACGCTGACAAGCGACCTGCTGATCTAACCGATAAAGTCCAACGTCGAGCTTAAATTTCAGCCCCGTCGTTATATTATACCATAAACGACTTGTCGAGCGCACTACCGCTATTCGGCGGCCAGAGCGGCCCGTTCGTCCGCGCCTTCAATAGCGTCAACGTCCTTGGGCACGCGGTAGAAGACGTTGTAGATCACGCCGCCGATCAAGATCACCACGCCGCCGACGATCACCGGCATGCGCACGCCAATGGTTGCCACGTAACCGCTAATCGCAGCTGGCACAGCTTGCGCCAAGGCCTGCACGCTCGCCTCAATACCCAGCACTTCGCCCTGCTCTTTTTTGCCGGCGCTCAGCGATACGAGGCCAGAGGCGTTCGCCATAGTTAACCCGTTAAATATCGCGATGAACGGCGCCACCATCAGCAGCTGCGAGGTGTTGTGCGGCAGCAGCTGCATGAACAGCGCGATGCCGTTACCAATCAGGCTAAAGCGCAAAATGACATGACTCTTCCAATGCTTGATGGCAATGGGCACCAGCACCGCCTGCGCAATCGCGATACAAATGCCGATGTAGGCAAAAAAGTCACCGACGTTAGACGTGGTAAAGTGCAATTTCTGGATCAGCAGCACCTGGAAAAAAGTGGTAAAGAACGTGAAGCCGCCCCAGAAAAAGAATTCGGAAGCAAAGATGACGCGCAAGCTGGGGCGAGCCGCAGCCTTGCGGATGTTGTCGAGCGACTTGTTCCAGGCGATCTTCATGCCGCGCATGATGTGCTTGTGGGTTTCGGGCAGCACCAGCAGAACGGAGGTCATGTTAATCATGGCCAAGATGGCGGCAAACCAGAACGGCGTCGCCGAGTTAAACCAGTGCGGCGCATGGAACAAACCAAAGAAGCTGGCGTTGGGGCTAGCCAAGCGCGCGCCGATGTACGGCCCCAGCACAAAGCCCATGCCAAACATGGCGCCCATAATACCGAAGTTGCGCGCCCGGTGTTCGGGCGGGCTCACATCAGCAATGACGGCGCGCGCCACACTGATGTTGCCACCGGTCAGACCGTCGATGGCCCGGCCAATGAACAGCAGCGGAATGTTCTTTGTCAGAATTGCCAACGCGAATACTACGTAGCCAAGGGCGGTGCCGAGCAAACTAAAAGCCAGTAGCGGCTTGCGGCCAAATCGGTCGCTCAACTGCCCTAAAATAGGCGTCGAGAAAAACATCATGAGCGGGTAAATCGCTGTCAGCCAACCCAAAATAATTAAGCTGGTGTTAAAGCTGTAGCCGGCCGGCATGAAAATGTTGTAGATCAGCTGCGGCAATACCGGAATCAAGATGCCCACGCCTAACACATCTACAAAGATGGTTAACAGTACAATGGGCATAGCCCGGCCTTCAAGTTTTGCTTTTACGCGTTCCAAAACGTTCTCCTACTTACATGTTGAATGGGTGGTCGCAGGCAAATGGCTTGCCCGTGGTACAGATGTAACCATGAAATGTTTGCATGGTTTCCTGCAGCTGCTGCCGCTGTTTTTCGTTGACGAGTTCGAGCATGGGAGTGTGATATTGCTCTAATACTTCCATGGCCGCGTTCGTCATCTTGGTGCCTTTGGCGGTCGGCACGGTAATGTGCTCGCGCCGGCTCTTGGGATTTACCCGGATAGCCAGCAGGCCTTTTTCGCACAACAGCTTAATTTGGCGGCTGATGCTGGCCTCGGTTTGACCCAAACATTCCGCCAGCTTGCGTTGCTGCACGTTGGGGTTGTTTTGCAGCATCATTAAAATTTTAAATTGCGACATGCCGATTCCCAAGCGCTCTTGCAGTACTTGGTCGGATTGCCGCAGCAGGATGGTGGCGGTGTGTGTCAACAGGTAACCAACAGTCATTACGGGCCCCATGCCAAAAATCTCCTCACAAAAATAGTCTACTTATAAATACTTAACAGGTCAAGCTATTTTGTTAGTACTATCTGTTTTTATTAATGAAAATGAGTGTTTGCTCATATTTTATCACAAGCTTTGGGTCGAATACAAGGAATACCATTCGTTTAACGTCAGACTTTGGGCGCGGGTCGTGGGGATGATATTTGCCCGCTCCAGCCAAGCGGCAGTTTCTTCTCTAGAGAGCTGCATACCCGCACTTAACGAGTTAAGCAGTGTTTTGCGGCGCTGCGCAAAACCGGCCTTCACGATGCGGAAAAAGCGTTTGGTATCGGTTCCGGGGAATTGCGGTTGCTCGCGGTAGCGCAGCACTAAAATTTGCGAGTCAACCTTTGGCGGCGGCGTGAATAATGCGGCTGGCACCAACTGGCCCAGAGACGCTTCGCAATAAAACTGCACGCTGACGCTGAGCAGGCTCATGGCCCCGGCCGGTGCGCAGACTCGCTCGGCCACCTCTTTTTGCACCAGCAGCGCGGCGCGGGAGAAGTGGTTGGGGCTCTCGCACAGCAGCCGCAGCAGATTGCTGGTGAGATAGTACGGGATGTTGGCCGCGACCTTGTAACCGGACGGCAGCGTGGTGAGGTCAAACTTCAGGATGTCTTGCTGCACCACTTGCAGATTATTGGCCGGGACGCGGCCGGGCAGGTCGCGGGCCAGCGCGGCGTCGAATTCCACGGCCACGACGCGTTTGGCGCCGGCTGTTAGCTTGGCGGTCAGGGTGCCCAAGCCCGGACCGATCTCCAGAACGGTGTCAGCGGGCGAGAGCTGCACCGCGTCGCACATCGCCTGCAGGCTCGCATCGTCGTGCAGCCAATGTTGGCCGAGTGATTTGTTGGTGGGCGGCATGCTGTTCATTCTACCAGTTATGGTACGCGGTCCAATGATTATATGCAGCGCCCCAGCTACCGTAGCGTCCGAGCGCGTAACTCGTCGCCCAGTGCAGTTGCGTGACGGCACTGGTCTGCCAGTCGGCGCCAAAGGATGCCATCTTGCTGCCGGGCGTGGCTTGGCCCAGGCCATAGCCGAGGTAGCTCGGGATGTCAGCCGGCGCGTACGGCGGGCAGACGCCGGGGTGGCCCTGCAGTTTGGTCGGGCACCAGCCGGATTCGTGGCTGACGATGTAGTCAACGTACGGGAAGTCAGACGAGCTAATGCCGGCCGCGGCCATCACAGCTTGTTTGTCGGACGGAATCTGCACGGCCTTGCCGCGGGCGATAATTTCGGTCACCGGCTGCACGGTAATAATTTCTTGGATTTGCTTGCGGGTTTGGGTGCCGTCAGGCGCGGTCTCTACCAGATAGGTGGTGAGTTTTTTGCCGGCGCTGCCCTGCTGGCGCACAGCGGTGGTGCCGAAGCTCAGCGAGCTGTCTTCGATAATTTGGGTGGGCATGTCGATGTCGCTCTCCTCGGTGACTACCTTTTGCCCGCGGTGCAGCACAAATACCTGCATATTGTCGGTCACGGCGGCTTTGATGCTCGGCTGCACGGCGTCATCGGGTTGCAGCAGCAGGCCGCGATCGGTCAGCAGATCGCCGACGGTCTTGGCGTGGGTGCGCATGACTACCGGCGTGCCGTACAGATTGACATTGACCGGCGTGGCGCGGTCAATGACCACCCGCTGACCGATGCTGCCCTCTATCAAAAAGTTGGTGGTGGGCAGCAGCGACAAATTGTCTTCCGGGAAAACGTCGATGCCGGCCTGTTTCACGATGCTGCGCGGCGTGGTAGCAGCGCTGTACGCAAACGTTTTGCGCCCGCCGTCCACAATGGTGACGGGCACGGCGCGGTATACGTTTATACGAAAGTTGTCGGTGGCGATTTGGGTGTCTTCGGACGGCTCTACCACGTCGCCGGCCCGCACCGCGATCTTGAAATGCTCGAGCACCTGGCCCACGGTGTCGGCGCGGGTGGGTACGGTTTGCTCGGTGTGGTCGTGCGAGATAATAACGATGTGCGTGTCGGTGCGGGTCAGCTGCGGCCGCCCGCCGCTAAACAGTGTCAGCACTGCCACAGTCAGCAGCACCAGCGACCCAAAGGTAAGCATCGGGATGGCAAAGGCCGGGTGCCGGCCAACGCGCCGCAAGGCATGCACCGCGCCTCCCGGCGATGCCCCGCGTTTTTTCAGGCGAAACACATTCTTCATAGGTCCAGCAGCCTTCAATGCTCCTCGGCTGGCGCGCCGCTTACAGTCATGCTCTCGTTATTGTAACAGATTATCGCGGTCGTTTTTGGTGCTCAGATGGGCGAAGGCGGTGATGATGTCGGGGCTGGCATTGTGCGCGCTAAGCTCGGCGGGGTCGAGCCAGGCGACCTCGCTAATTTCCAGCGGCTGGGGCGTAAGCGCGGCCAGCTCGGGCAGGTCAGCAATAAAATAGTGGCACGGAAAATGGACGCCGCGATGGCGGTAATCTTCGGTAAACCAGAGGCGCACGCTGTTGGCGGGCAACTCGATGCCGGTCTCTTCACGCGTTTCGCGCAACACACCGGCCAGCGGCGCCTCGCCCTTGTGCAGCCCGCCGCCCGGCAAATGCCAGCGGCCGTCGCCCAGCCAGCTCTGCACCGCTAGTATTTTGCCCTGGCTCCTTAGCAAAATGCGCGTGCGCGGCGTGCGGCTCAAGTACACCATGAGCGCCGGATAGGTGACCCAGAAGGCAAAAATGCCGGCGCGGCGGGCGATTGTTTTCATACTCGTATCATACCAGCCCGGCGCACAGCAGCGTTATATCTGTTACAATAGAGCTATGCAGACCATACATCGCGATTGCGTTGTTGGGCTGATCGTGTCCAGTGACGGAAAAATTCTCTTGGGAAAGAAAAACCCGCGGGCCGGTGGCGTTTACCCGGACGCTTGGCATCTGCCGGGCGGCGGCATTGAGCCGGGCGAGTCGCACCACGACGCTTTGGTGCGCGAGGTAAAAGAAGAAACCGGCATCAACATCATCGGTATCCAGGCCGACTTTATCGACGGCGCCGGCTATGGCGAATCAACCAAAACCGACAAAGCCACCGGCGAGCAAGTACTCTGCCGCATGACGTTTTACACCTACCGCATACACCTGCCTTACCCGGCAGCCAACATCCGGGTGCGGCTAGAGAGCGACCTGGTTGAGGCGGTGTGGGCCAGCGTGCCCGAGCTCGCTAACTACTGGCTGACGCCGCCCTCGATGATTTTGTTCAGTAAGCTCGGCTACATTTAAAGTTTTTTGAGCGGCGCGAAGGCGATGTTCAGTTTTTTGGCGCCCGCGCCTTTGAAGTAGATGGTGGCGGTTTCACCGTCGAGTTCGACGACGGTACCGACGCCAAAGATTTGGTGGCGAACTTGGTCGCCCTCGGCCAACTGCGGAATGTATTCACCGTCGATTTCGTAGTGCGGCTCAGAATCGCTTACCGTGGCAGGGGTCCTGTCAGGCCGTTCTCCCCTTCCCGGTGCTCCTTCGTGCGCGCCGGGCGGGGATGCCCCACGGCCTGCCACCCCTCCAAACCCGTAACCATACGGGTCGACGTTGCCGGGCTGGAATTGGGCGTCGATTTCGCTCAAGAACCGCGACGGCGGGTTGTGCTGCTGGCCGCCGTACAGGTTGCGGCTGGTGGCGTAGATTAAATACAGCTCCTCGCGGGCGCGGGTCATGCCCACGTAGCACAGGCGGCGCTCCTCTTCCATTTCGAACTGGTCGTACAGAGCGCGGGAGTGCGGGAAGATGGTTTCTTCCATGCCCACCATGAAGACCACCGGGAATTCCAGGCCTTTGGCGGCATGCAAGGTCATGAGGGTCACGGCGTTGCCTTCGAAGTTGGCTTGGTCCACGTCGCTCACCAGGGCGACTTCTTCTAAAAAGCCGGCCAAGCCGAGTTCGGCGTACTCGTGGGCCACGCCGATCAGTTCTTGCACGTTTTCTTGGCGGGATTCGGCCTGCGGCGTGCCGTCATCTAAAAAGTGGGCGTAGTCGATGCGCCGTATCAGCGAGTCTAAAATGGCGGCCGGCGGCGTGGTGTCTACCAAATCGCGCAGCACGGTAAACATGTCGCCCAGTTCGGCCAGGCCGGTGCGCGCCTTGCTAGTAATGGCGCTGCATTCGGAGACTTCGTTTAAGGCCTGCTGCAAGTTGAGGCCCTGCTCGCGCTGCCAGTCAAAAAAGTTTTGCAGCGATTTGGCGCCGATGCCGCGGGCCGGCACGTTTACGATGCGCGTAAAGCTAATGCTGTCCTCTGGCTGAAACACCAGCCGCAAGTACGCCAGCAGATCTTTAATTTCTTTGCGGTCGTAAAAGCGCTGGCCGCCCACGATGCGGTACGGAATGCCGTAGTGGATAAACGTTTCTTCGATGCTGCGGCTCTGCGCGTTGGTGCGGTACAGCACGGCAAAGTGGTTAAAACGGCGCAGGCCGGCGTCCACCGCATTGCGCACGCGGCGCACAATCGCCTCGCCCTCGGCGCGCTCGCCGTTGACTTGCAGCAGCTGCACGGGCAGGCCGTCGCCGGCGTCGGTCCACAGTTCTTTGTCGCTGCGTTGCAGGTTTTTGGTAATGATCTTGTGCGCCGCGTCCAAAATAGACTTGGTGCTGCGATAGTTTTGCTCCAGCTTAATAACGGTGCAGTCCGGGTAGTCGTGCTCAAAGTTTAAAATGTTGCGGAAGTCGGCCCCGCGCCAGCTGTAAATGCTCTGCCAGTCGTCGCCCACCACGGCGATGTTTTGGTGCGCGCCGGTAAGCATTTTCACTAATTTGTACTGCGCCGTGTTGGTGTCTTGGTACTCGTCGATCATGATGTACTTAAACTGCTCGCGCCATTTGGCGCGGACCTGGGGCTTGGTTTGCAGCAGATACACGGTGCGGTTAATGAGGTCGTCAAAGTCGAGGGCGCTCGCATCTTTTAACGCTTTTTCGTACAGCGGATACACCTTGGCGGCCGTGCGGTGCGCGGGTGTGCTGCCGGCGGCCTCGGCCATGTCAGCGGGCGTGGTCATGTCGTTTTTGGCGGTGCTAATAATGCTGGCCAGCACGCGCGGCGGAAAGCTCTTTTCGTCGATGCGCAGCTGCTTGCTCGCCTGCTTTACTGCGGCTTGGCGGTCGGACTCGTCGAAGATAACAAAGGTACGCGGAATGCCAATATGCTCGCCGTCTTGCCGCAGTAGCCGCACGCAAATGGAGTGGAAGGTGCCCATGTACGGCATAAAGCCGCGGTTGTCGGCGCTTTGGCCCAGCAGGTTGGCGACGCGTTCGCGCATTTCTTTGGCGGCTTTGTTGGTAAAGGTTACGGCTAGAATGTTCCAGGGCGTGGCCTTTTGCCCGGCCAAAATATAGGCGATGCGATGCGTCAGCGTCTTGGTTTTGCCGCTGCCGGCGCCGGCCTGAATAAGCAGCGGCCCCTCGGTCGTTTCGACGGCCCGGCGCTGCTCGGGGTTTAAACCAGTCAACAAGTCATCTGTCACGGAGGTTATTGTAGCAAACAACGCTTATGAAAGGCGTTGTAAACTAGTAGGCTTGGGCACGAGCGGTGTCCAAAATGGCGCTGGCCAGCGCCTCTGGGGTGCGGCCAAACACATGGCCGCGGTAGCTGTCGCTGGGGCTGGCAGCGATAATGGCGTGCTTGGCGGCCGAAATGTGCTTGTCGGTAAACCGCACGCGGCCGGCCAGGCCCACGCGGTTAATAAGCGAGCTGATCTTTTGAAACGCTTCGTGCTCGCCAGGGCGAATAGCCGGCATAACCAGAGTAAAGTGGCCGGGCAAAAAATAGAGAGCATGCACGGCATTTACGGCCAGCGAGCCAGCGGTAACAGAGGGGCCCCAAATTATAAAGTCACTTTGGGCTGAAAGCGTGCTGGGCATTTTACAATTTCCCTCCTTTTAGAATTACCATAATTGATGTATAATTGTTCCTTTGTAAGTTCGTCACATGTGACGCGATAGAGATTACAGGGTGAAGTCGTATGAAAATACCGTTGTTGGGACCGGAATTCCTCCGATTTTTCCCGGAGATCATATATAAATGTCACATTTATGATACATGTGTTTTTCGGAACATGTCAATAAAATTAGACGCTGTAATGAATAGCACCAATTAAGCCATGAAATATTTCAAGAACACCGAGTTGGCCAAATTATACAATGTCTCTGAGAAATCGGTGCGGAACTGGATTGAAGCAACGCGCCAAGGTAAGTTGAGCCTAGAGTTGCATCTAGAGAATGGCAAGCTTTATATAGCGAATACGTCGAAGAATACCCCGATCCTAGAACACCTTGTTTCCAAGGGCAAGAAGTACCGTAACAGTCGTGGCTTTAAGGTGGTGACCCCCGTAGAGGAGTTCTATAAAATTTATGACAAGAAACAAGTACTCGACATCCTTTCGAATCTCACCATCCATAAGGAGATCCCCCTACAGTATGGCTACCTCAACGGCGGTGCTGAGTCCTGGGACCATTATGCAAAGCGCCTAGCACAGGAACAGACTCCCAATATTCTTACTCGGACAACTTCGCTACTCAAACTTAATGCAAGCTATATTGATTTACTGGTTGGGAATAATCGCAGAGTTAATATCGTTGATCTAGGGCCGGGCAACGGCTTGCCGGCGCGCCCGATCATAGAACGACTGCACGAACAGGGACGACTGAATAGATATATAGCGTTAGATATCAGTCAAGACATGCTCGACATCCTTGAGAAAAATATCAAAACGTGGTTTAGCGGCGAAGTCGCATATGAAGGCTATGTACGCAATTTTAATGAAGAGCGGTTCAATGACCTTATAACTGAGAGCTACCTGGGCGACGATGAGGAAACTCCTGTTAATTTAGTATTCTTATTTGGCGGAACTCTCAGCAATTTCCGTCAGCCAGATCATGTTCTTCAGGTCATTAACAGCAGTATGGGGCCGGGAGATATCTTCTTTTATAGCGGATATATGGACACGCCCTATACCAGGCGCTACTTTGACCTGTCAGGAACGAGTCACGATCAAGAGGACGTTCAACAAAGCGGCCTCATCCCTAGTTTGCTTAGGCTGGACGAATCGTTGTGTGATTTCGAACAGCTCTTTGACAGGGAAAAGCGTTGTCGATTCAAGATCATGAAGCCTAAGGTCGATCTTGAGATCCACTTTACCATAGAAAATAAGGACTTGGGTGTAGAACTGAATAAGGAAGAGCCTATTTTACTATGGCGACATAGGCACTACGACTATGTCGACATAGTCAGCCTTTTGGACAAGAATGACTTTAACGTGCTTCAGGCGACCAAATCAGAAGATGAGAACTTCGTGCTCCTGATGTCAAAGATCAAACTTGGGGCCCAACACTAAGATTGGTATAAAACCAGGACTCCGCCATCGAGCACTTTTCCCACGAGCATGTTAGTGATGTCATGGGGATGAGTAATATAGATCGTTACCCCAAGCAAGCGGGCCTTCAGCGCATCCTCTGGTTTAATGAAGAATACTGCCCTGCTCTTATCTGGTAAGCACATCTCAAACGGGAGTTGCCGCATAGAATTAATAATTCTGGCTATCTCCCGCCTTCGTACTTGGCTAAGATTCCTTGAATACTCATTACTCAGTTGAAAAATTATCCTAAGCCACTGCTTGCGCAAGGCGGCCAGGATTACCTCTGGCCTCTCGCAGACCACAACAACTGGCCCCGTTTCATACCTTGTGTAGAGGTGGTGTGCCATATCCCAGGTCAAAGCGACATTTTTTGATAAAATACGTTTCTCGATAAACACGCCCATATGTGCTCTAGCCCTTTGACTCGCCTTGACCGGCCGGCGGTAGTTTTTCGTCAATCCAGAAATCCACATATGCGCGCAGAAATCTAACACTCTGCCCCTTTGTGAGATGCTCGTTGCATGCAAAAACCGAAGAAGCGCCCGAGTCGCCAAGCCCCACTGTCGTTGTAGTTAGGGGGACACTCTCCTTGCATACGATGCAGAAAACCTCATCATCTTCACCCATAATATCGGACCAGGCCCTAACAATCATTTATCCCCCTTGATTATATGATTCCTATTTTTATAGTATCATTTGTACATGAAAACACTTTTAAATAGGATGATCGTATTTTTTGCGGTCGAATGATATGACAATTTTGCAGAACATGTCAACACAATATAGTGGGTCATCATGAAATTTTTTAAGAATAGTGATTTAATGCACTTGTTTAGCGTATCGGATAAAACCGTTCGCAATTGGATTGACGCAGCCAAAGCAGGGAAGAACGGCCTTGAACTTTACCAGGATGGCGCCAGGTTATATATTGTTGATTCCATAAACAATGACTCAATCTTAAGCCAGCTTGCATCACATGGCCGTCGATATCGCAACCGTAGAACCCACAGAATAATTACGCCGAGAGATAGATTCTACGAGCAATATACAGTGGAGCAACTTGCCCAAATTTTGCATGGCATTGAGATAGACCGAGAGATACCTCAGGAGTACCGCTTCTTCGGGGATGGCGCACACTATTGGAATGGATACCTCAAAAAACTCTCCTCTGCAGGCCACGGGAACATACTTACGGCGCAAAATGAACTGCTAGACCTAGGAGCCCCCTACTTCGCTCGGTTAACCTCCGACTTCAAACATATAAATCTAATTGACTTGGGTGTGGGTAATGGATTTGCTGCTAAAGGTATTCTTGAAAGATTGATCAGCGAAGATAAGTTAAGATCGTATATCGGCATCGACCTAAGTCAGGACCTGCTTGATATTGCTACGACCAATATCAGGGGCTGGGCCGGGCACTCGCTTCATATAACGAAGGCAGCCAGAAATTTTGTAAGTGAGGGTTTCGGGGACCTACTGATACAAAAATCGTACGGCGATGATGCCGCACAAACACTCAATATTGCCCTTGTATTGGGTGGCAGTATTCTAAATATGGCGGATCCTCGTGGCATGCTAAAGAACGTACGGCACAGCCTGGGAGAGAAGGATATCCTCGTGAGCGCCATAAAGCTCGACGGAGAAAAGGCTCGGCGCTTCTTTGACTTCAATCTGCCTTTCGAGAAAGGGGCCATTCCAACCCACACAAAGCAGATGTTAGAACTCCTGGGCATTGACCAAGAATTGTATGAAGTCGAACAGTTTTATGATGAGCATCAGCGATGCCGCGTAATCCAGATTCGGTTAAAAGTCTCTGTTGGTTTGCGTTTCAAATACGAGGACTTCAGCAAGATATTAGAGATCAGAAAGGGAGAAGCCTTGGTACTTTGGCGCGCCCATCACTATACCGAAGCAGAATTTATCGCCCTGTACAATCAATGCGGCTTTAACACCTTATACACCGCTCAGACACTGGATGAAGAGTTCTTACTTACAATCAGTCGTATCAAGAAAGAAAAGCCCTACTTCTCACCTGGCCTAAAACCTCTCACCTAAAACAAATTCGTATGCGGAATCACCGAGCTGCTCAGTACGCCTACATCCAGTAGTATGTCGAGCACCAGGTAGGCAAAGAATATTGCCAGGGCAATGAGGCCCACCAGCCGCCAGGTGCCCCTGGGCATGGTGCTGTGGTGGCTTACTACTACTTGCCCGTCTATGTTTGGCGGCGCTATGTTGTGCCACTCTTTGTCTTCTTCGGGTTCGGGCTCGGCGGCTCGTGCGGCGGGCGGTTGCGACTGCGGCTGTTCGGGTGCGGCTGGGGCCGGAGCGGCGGGTTCTGGGTCTAGGGCGGCTTCGTTGAGTTTGGCGTCTTGCTCGGGAGTGGGAGTTTCGGTGGCGGGGTCTGTTTGCTCGGCAGGCGCCGTTTGCTCGGGTGCGGCCGGCTTTTGTGGTTCGGGGTCAGACACCTCTACCTCGCGCGATACCGGCGTGCTTTCAGTCGGCTGCGGCTGGAGCTGCGGCTGCGCGGGGACTTTGGGCGTGCTTTCGGCCGCGTCTATCTCGTGCGCGGGTGTAATTTGCACTTTGTGGCCGCCGCTAAACATACCCTCGCGCTTGTCGTCGGGTGCGCCAATACCGCTTACCCGCACCTGTGCTTGTTGCGCTTCTGGCCGGTGGCCAATAACGACTGGTCTGCTGGTGGGGTTTGCCGGCGCTTTGCCAGGAGCCATAACGTCAAACACTTTGCCGCGCGGGCGCGGCGGCTGCGGAGCGGCGGACGGTGTGGCGCCGGGGGTTTCTTGGGGCGGGTCAGTTTTCATTGTCGTAGTAGCTCAGTTGCAGGCGGTAGGCCGCTTCTATAATACCGGCAAATTTATACGGGTTGATGCTGGCGCCGCCAATGAGCGCGCCGTCGCAGCCTTCGATCTCTAGATAGCCGCGCACGGTGGTGTCGTCGACGCTGCCGCCATACAGCACGCGCATTTGTTTGGCCACGCGCTCGCCGTACAAGCCGGCCACTTGGTGGCGGATGTAGCGCATGCACTCGGCGACTTCGTCGGGCTGGGCGTATTGGCCCTGGAAGGTGCTAATAGCCCACACCGGCTCGTAGGCAATAACCACCTCTGACACTTCGCGGGCCGTGAGGTTGGCGAGCGCGGTGGTGACTTGGTCGTGCAGCACGCGGCGGGTCATGCCCTCTTTGCGTTCGTGCTGGGTTTCGCCCACGCACAAAATTGGGGTGATTTCGTTCCTAATTGCCGCGGCGACTTTGTCGCGCACCGTGGGCAGATCTTCGCGGAAGTACATACGGCGTTCGCTGTGGCCCACAATCACGTAATGCACCAGGTCGCGCAGCATGGTAAAGCTGACTTCGCCGGTAAAGGCGCCTTCGTCTTTGAAGTAAGCATTTTGGGCGGCCAGGCGGAACTTGCGGCGGTCGATCTGCATGCTAATGGGCTGCAGCGCCAGCATGGTTGGCGCCAGCACCACCTCTATGTCGCGGTGAATACGGGTGCGCTCCTGCAAGCGGTGCACGAACAAACTGGCCTGCGAAACGTTCAGGTGCATTTTCCAGTTTCCAACCAATAAAATCTTACGCGTCATAGGTCTCTTTTGTTCTTAGCTTAGCATAAGCATTGTGCAAAATACAAAACGTTGCGTACCCTGCTGGTAGATGGTATGGTATGCACAAATGTTTATCGGTGGCGTACACCTACCAGATGCAGCACTTAGGCGGCAGTATACCGCTAATACTGACGCGCTGTTGGGCGGCGATCCGCTGTTTGCGCAGCTAGCCGAAGAAACGGCGCGCATATCAGGGCAAAACACACACCCGCACAAAAGCGTAACGGTCGGCATGATGCCGGTGGCTTACTTTGGCATTCGCGCGGCCGTCGAAACGGCGCGCGACCCGGAGGTCGCACCCCTGCTGCCGCTCAATGTAGAGCGCCGGGGGGCCGTGGTGCGCGGCTGCTCCAGGCTGATGATTAACCAAGCGCGCATCGACGGCATTCTTACCCGCTACTACCGCGGCACTCCCTCCCTGCGGCCGCTGCTTTCTAAGGCCAACTCGGCTATGCAGCTCATTTTTAATGACTTTGCGGGAGTTGGCGAGGAGTCGCTGACGCCGCTGGGCGACACCGCCATCCTGGACGAGACTATTGTGGCCGGCGGCGCGCTGCGTTTCTTGCGGCGCGACCAACCCGCCGCGCTGCAGGCCGAATCGGCCGCCGCCATTGTGGGCCGCAGCGTTGGCTTGCAGCTGGTGGCGCGCGTACCAGATGACGTGCTCGAGCAAATGCGCGAGCACCTGGGCGCACCGTATACGCACGTCGAGAACCTCAGATTTGAACACGGCGCCGTTGACTTCACGCCCGCCGCCCGCGCCTATCTGCACAGCCTGATGGAGCCAGGCTACGGCTGCCCGGCGCACGGCGCGCTCACCGATGATGCCAGCGGCAAACCCACCTTCTTGCGCCTGGCGTGGTCAGAGATTGCCGATGTACTACTGCCGCCGGGCGCTAAAGCCGAACGGCCACCAGCAGCGCGGGGCAAAGGCCCGCGGGGCAAAAAGCGCTAGCTAATCTTTGTTCTGCAAGGCTTCTACGCCAGGCAAAGCGCGGCCGGCCATGAGCTCGAGACTGGCGCCGCCGCCGGTGGATACGTGGTTGAACGCGCCGGTCAGCTTGCGCTCTTCAATATAACCGGTGGTGTCGCCGCCGCCCACCAGGCTGAAGGGCTTGGCGCCGAACTCGCCGGTCAGGGCTTCGATAAGGACTTCGGTGCTGTGGGCAAACGGACCAACTGGGCCAGAAACGGCCGGTGTTTCGGTGACGCCCAGCGTGCCGTTCCAGACCACAGTCGCGGCCAGTTGCACGCCGCCGGCGATGAACGCCGCGCTGAACGGACCGGCATCTAAAATAAGCTCGTCGTCAGCTACTTGGCTGGCCGACGGCGCCGGCGGCTTGGGGTAATTCTCGATTTCGGAAATTAACGCGGCGGCGTCCCAGTCGACCACGCGGGTTTTGGTGGGCTTGTCGACGCTGGTGGCCACCACGCCGTCTTGCGGCAGGTAGAACGTAAAGCGGGTGTGCTTGGACTTTTCATCGGCCTTGTTTAAGATGTCGCGGGCCATTTCGAGTTCGTCGGCGTCGTCTTTGCTCTTGCCCATTTTGTGACCCTTGGCCAGCAAAAAGGTGTTGGCCATAGCGCCGCCCACGGCAATAAAGTCGGCCATGTCGATAAACTTGTTAAGTATTTCGATTTTGTCGGCAATTTTGGCGCCGCCAATAATCGCGGCCAGCGGGCGCTGCGGATTGCTCATAACGTTGGTGATCGTGTCGACTTCTTTTTGCAGCAGCAGGCCCGAAACGCTGGGCAGGTGGCGGGTGATCGCCTCGGTGCTGGCGTGCGCGCGGTGCACCACGCCAAAGCCGTCTTGCACAAACACTTCCCCGCTCTTGGCGAGTTCGGCGGCAAAGCCGTCGTCGTTTTTCTCTTCTTCGGGGTGGAAGCGCAGGTTCTCCAGCAGCAGAATCTGGCGCGGTTGCAGGGCCTGCACGGCTTCTTCAACCTTCGGGCCGATGCAGTCGCTTGCAAACTGCACGTCTTGGCCGAGCAGCTCGCTTAAGCGCTTGGCCACCGGCTTGAGACTGAGGGCACTGTCGGGCTTGCCGTCCGGGCGGCCCAGGTGCGAGCAAATAACCAGCCGCACGTTTTTCTCGAGCAGCGCTTGCACGGTCTGCACCGACTGCGTCAGGCGGAAGTCGGCCGCCACCGCGCCGTCTTCGATGGGCACGTTGTAGTCGGCGCGCAGCAGCACCAGCTTGTCTTGCAGGTCGATGTCGTAGATGGTTTTTTTCGTAAACATGGAGATTCCCCTTATGTTTACGATTATACGCTATGCGGGGCGGGCGGCGCCGGTAACGTCGAGCGGCACAATTTTGACCGGGTCGCCAACGCCGATCATGCCGGCTCCGGCCGCGTTGTAGATCATGCCGCGGTGGGTCAGCGACGCCGAACCGTCAGCCAAAAGGTGCGGCGGCATATCCGTAAGTGCGTGCTGTTGCAGATGGCAGAGCGGACCGCTGAGCTTGCCGTCCTCGTCGCACTTGCCCATGAGACTGCCGGTGGGCAGGCCGTGCAGCAGCGGCTCCTCGCCCAGGTCCAAGACCACGTGCACGCTCATGGCGCTAGCCAACCAGGCCAGGTGGTGAGCCATGCGGTAGGGTGACTCGGCGCCGACTTGTTCGGCAAAGCGAGCGGCGGCATGCAGCTCGCGGCCATGATGCGAGTACATCTCGGCAAAGATCGTCGCCAGACTGGCCACGTCGGTGACCACGCCGACGCCCAGTTCTGTTTGCCGAACGGGCGTCAGCAAGGCGCCGCCCTGCCAGGCTTCGAATGGTGCGGTAAAGAGTCCGGCGACTTCGCCGGTGATAACGCGGGTCATAGGCGACCAGTTTACACTATTTGTTCACGTTGTTCAACTACTCGAGCACGCGCACTTTGATCGTGTCGGTTGTGCCGACCACCCCTGGATAGCGGCCAGAAACAGTCACCACGACGTCGCCGGAGTCGAGCACCTTGCTGTGCCGCAGCCAGTCGGTGAGCTTTTGAGCAGCGTCGTGGCCGGCCGGACGCACGTAGCTTTTGACATCGTAGGTAATGGCCAGCTGCTGGGCGGTGCGCGGTTCGTCGGTGACAGCGATCAGAGCGGTCTCGGGGCGGCGGGCGGCGATTTGCAGCGCGGTGGCGCCCGATTTCGTTTCGGCCACGATAGCCTTGGCGTTAATGTCGGCCGCCAAACTAATGATGCTGCCGGAAATAGCATCTTGCATACTGCGCTCGCGCTCCAGTTGGAACACGGCCTTGAGCGGCGAGTGGCGCTCGGCGTACAAAATGACGCGCTTCATCATCTTCACCGCTTCGATGGGGTACTTGCCCATGGCAGTCTCGTCGCTGAGCATAACGCAGTCGGCGCCCACAAACACGGCGGTGGCCACGTCAGACACTTCGGCGCGGGTCGGCTCTGGCTTTTCGGTCATGCTGAGCAGCATTTGAGTGGCCACGATGGTCGGCTTGGCATACTTCTGCCCCAGGCCGATGATTTGCCGCTGCACTACCGGCACGCTCTCCGGCGGCGTTTCCACGGCTAGGTCGCCGCGGGCAACCATAATAGCGTCGCTGGCTTGCACGATGCCCTCGATGTTATCCACCGCCGCCTTCGCCTCAATTTTAGCGATAATTTTGTTGGCCGGATGCCTGTGCTCTTTTAAAATACGGCGCAGATTGTGGATGTCGTCGGCAGTCTGCACAAAGCTGGTAGCCACATAGTCGAAGTCCTGGTGCGCGCCGTAGGCAATGTCTTCCAGATCTTTTTTCGTGAGCACGTCGCCGCCAAAGTTGGTGTCCGGCAGATTCATGCCTTTACGTTTAATGAGGATGCCGTCGTTGCGCGCCTTGGCGTGAATAATGCCATGCTCCGGCTCGACCCTGGTAATATCAAACTGCACGCGGCCGTCGAACACATACAGGCGTTCGCCGTGCCGTGCCTTTTTGCTGAGGTCGTATTGCATGGGAATGTGGCCGCTGGCCGGGTAGTCAGCCTGGTAGCCAAAGATAACGCTGTCGCCGGCGGCGATTTCGATTACACCCTCGAAGTCACCCAGGCGAATCTTGGGGCCTTGCAGATCTTGAATGATGGCCACCGGCTTCCCCAGCTCGGCAGCGGCTTTGCGAATCCAGGGGATTTGGCGGTCGCGCTCTTCGTTGGTGCCGTGGCTAAAGTTGAGGCGCAGGCCATTAACGCCCGCCTGGATGAGCTCGTAAATCTTCTCGTAGCTATCGGTGGCCGGGCCAATGGTGGCGATAATTTTTGTACGTTTAAAATGGTCAATCGGCACTGTGGGCGCCAGGCTGGTTGCTTGCATGGGCTAGGCTATCCTTTGTCGTCATTATACACCGCAGCAGGAGTACGCGGCGTGACGACCACCACGGCATGGGACGGCCGGCGCATGTACTCTACCCCAGTCACGGCCAGCAGTGCGGTCACGCTGCACACGGTGATGAAGAAGTCTTGCAGCTCGGTACTAACATGCAGGTGCCACCATATATCCCCAAGGCTGCCAACGCCAAAAATGAGCCAGCAAAAACCCACAAGATTCACCAGCGCCAGCGTGCGCCGGCTGGCCCCGCGGCGATAGAGCAAGGCGGCCACCACAATGAGTGCCGCGAGCAGCGCCAAAACCGACGTGATGCTCATAGCGCCGTGGGCAATGGTCAGCGGATGGCGCAACAGCGGGCCGCAGACTTGCATACTCGGGTCGCAAGTAAGCGGCGTTACGGCCGCTCCCATAGCCAACACGCCAAAGGCTACATAGCAGGCCACCACCGCAAACGGCAGGTGCGACGGTGCCGCGCCGCCGCGCAGCTGCAAGAAGCCGGCGATCAAAAGGAGCGCGCCAGCAGTAACGTCAGTAGCGATAAACAGCCACGAGTACGGCTGGCCCGGCGCCTGTAATTGACTGGCCAGCGAATGCCGCGCCACCGTCGGGTTTAGCAGCCAGGCAAGGGGCCATGAGCAATACAACAGGGCTCCAAACCCGCCAAACCAGGGTGACGGTGCACGCAACAACCGGCCAAGAGTGGCAAACATATTTCTATGGTACCACCTCGCTTGCATGTCGTGCATATATCCTAGGAATAGCGCCAGAATGCCATCACGGCGAACACAACGCTGAGTACCGTAAAGACGAATACTAATCCTTGTACCTTTGGCGTCGCCTGCACACGAGCCGCCGCTGGAGCCGCGGCGCGGGCGGCACTCGGCTTCTTTGCACTTCTAGGAGCGGCCTTTTTCTTGGTTGCCATAGTTTTTATCCTTACCGCGTTACGCTGATGGTTTTACCGCTCTCGGCGCCTGGTGCGGCTACGGTGATGCGGCCGGTGCTCGCGCTCTTCAGGATGGTGTAACCCACGCCATTGGCGTTACAGCCGGTCGGACAAGACGGGTCAACGGGGACTGAGGCGATGTACTTACCGCTGGTAGTGATCGTGCTCATGTCGACCAGGCTGGAGGACGTACAGGTGGCAGCAAGCGTACCGGTCTTACATATTTCGGCCGCGGTGGTACCAATGGTACCGGGCACCGAACCGTTGTTGTCGAGCGAATACTGATACACCGAGTCAAGAATGGTCGCGACATCTTGCTGACGCTGGGCGTTCCGCGTGTCGGCTAAGTTCTTGCTGGGGTTGATGGCGATGATAACAATACCCGCCAGAATGGCGATGATCGCGACAACTAGCAGCACTTCCAGTAGTGTGAAACCGGCTTGCGTCCGCCGTGCAATTTGCTTAAAACGTACCATGATACCCTTTCTTGTTACGCCTTAGCGCGTAACTGATATTGTTTTACTGTTTTCAGCATTGGGCGCGTTGATGGTGATGCGACCAGTGGTGACGTCCTTCACAATCTTGTAGCCCACGCCATTGGCGTTACAGCCGGTCGGACAAGACGGGTCAACGGGCAACGAAGCGATGTACTTACCGCTGGTCGTCATAGTCGTCAGGTCGATAAGGCCGGTGCAGGAGCCAGCGCCAGTCTTACACATTTCGGTTGCCGTGGTGGTGATGCTAGCCGGTACCGCACCGTTGTTGTCGAGGGCGTACTGGTACACGGCATCCAAGATGGTGGTTACATCTTGCTGACGCTGGGCGTTCCGCGTGTCGGCCAGGTTTTTGCTGGGGTTGATGGCGATGATGACAATACCCGCCAAAATGGCGATGATGGCCACCACCAGAAGGACTTCAAGCAATGTGAATCCTGCCTGCGTCCGTTGTTTTAGTTGTTTGAGCTGTAGCATATCCCACCCTTTCTTTCTGAATGCTTTTAAGCTGCTACCTTTATTGTGCTTACGCTTATGTTGCCATTGTATCACATGCTTTTGCCTCCAAAAGTATTTACTGCGTCGCCGGTTTAAAAGCCACGACCGCGGCGTTGTAGCGCTGGGCGGTGCCGTATGTCCAGGTGCCGGCCACAGTGGTTGCGTTGCCCTGCTGGTAATCTTCCACAGCCAAATCTTTGTTGTTGGTAAAGTTGCGCTGGCTGAAGGCGGCCGTGGTGCCGGCCGCGATGGTCGTAGCCGTGCCCGTATCCATAGTGGCCGCATATATGAGATCGCCATTTTGGGTGGGCGTGACCGATCCGCTGGTCACACCGTTAGTCGTGGTGGTGCCGGCCACGCCCCCAACCCCGGTACTGACGTCTACCGGGCTGCTGGCGGCCACACCGCTGTACTCGCTGATGATCATCCGGCGGGTATTATTGTTCGCGCCCAACGTTGCCGTAACGGTCGTGGTACCGCCAGCAATATTCGAGGCGTAGCAAAGGGCCAACGACTGCTTATTGGTGGCATCGATCCATACATTAATCGTAGTGTAGCTGTCCCCCTTTGAATCCGAGCATGTGACGGTATTGGGCGCTGTGTTCGTGTCCCAGGTTATGGCGGCCACAATTAAGTTGCCAGCCGTGGTGTTGGCGTAAAACGTCTGGGCAAGTGTGGTAGAGCCGGTGTCGTTCGTGTAGGTGTTATTCTGCACCTGCGTCACTGCCGAATAGGCGTCGCCCACTTCCGTCCAGGCATTGGTGGTAAGCGTGCCGGCCGCAAGTGTGCCGGTAGACTGGATTTTGCGTTTTGTGTTGCCCACCGTACCGGACGCCGTAATGGTCCGCGTCGTGGGTGTAGCTATCGCCACCGTGTAGCTGCAACTGCCCTGCCCAATGGACGCGATGTTGGTGGTGCCGGTATAAGCCACGTTGTCGTGCACGGCCTGCAACGCTTCCTCGGCACAGGCCGAGGCGAGCGACCGGGCCTGCTGCCCCTGCTGCGTTATGAGGCCGCTGCGCGCGGCGTCGGCACCGATGCTCAACAGCGCCAGACCGATAGCCGTCGCGGCGGCGCCCACAATCAGCACGCTGATAAGCGCCACGTAGCCGCGCTGCCGGTTGCCACGGGCTACCATCCCACCTCCGCTGTCGATGTAAATGTCTTGCGGTAGTCGTACTCGTTTTGGTTATTGGGATTAAAGTGCGCTACGGTAAAGCTGATTTGCACTAAGCCATTCGTGCCGCTGCGCGTCAAGTTTTTAAAGCTCAGGCCAGTCACTTGCACATCGGTACTGCTGAGCGGCATGGCCGAGCCCGCTCCCTCTTTGACGCGCAACGCGGCGGCCGTGGACGTCTCGATGGGCGCATACATAGAAAATTGCGTATTGCTTGCGCCGCTGTTGCCAGGCCAAGTAGGCTGCCATGTACCATATGTCGAGTTAATAGTGGACCAGCGCGTTTGGTTGGTGCTACCGGTGTCATACACCAGGTTATTCTGGTTGATGGTGGTGCCGTTGGTGTTATACACCAACCAGTACACGCTCCCGCTCGTAACGTCCGTACTGGTTATCGGAAAAGCGTTCCAAGAACTTGCCGTCAGCGTCGTGTCGGCGGTGCTGTAACCCAGGCGGGTCTGCGGACTGCCGGCATTGTCGCTGTAGATGGCCGCTTGGCCTTTGTTGTTCGGGCTAGCGCCAAGGTTGGCGCTGACGTAGGCGTAAACGGTATTGATTGTACCCGTGGCGCCGGCCGTAAACTTCACCGCCTCGTAGGTGTTTTGGTTGCTCGTGTCGATGGTGCCACCCACGGTGCTGTAGCCCAGTGCGGTAGCGTTGCCGTCGAACACGGTCGGGCTCAGGCTGGCGGTGGGTACCGCCAAGGTTAACGACGTCGCGCTAGCGCCGGATGTCGGCGCGGTAATGGAGCTGGCGTTGCGCACCGTTTGCGTCAGATAGTCCATGAGCGCCAAACCCTGGCTCTCCACTTCGTTAATGCTCTGCCCCTTCACGCGGCTGTCGGTGATGCTGCCAAAAAACATGGTGATCGCCACCAGCATCACGCCCACAATCGAAACGTACAGCAAGAGCTCGATGAGGGTGTAGCCGCGCTGTTTTTGGTGGTCAGAGGTGTGCCGCATATTAGTTCCTTGTGTAGGCCACGAATCCTTGCGTGGTCGATGCGGTGGCCGCTGCCACGGCGTCATTTGAACTGTTATAGGCCACGCCATTAATAGCAACCGATGTGGAGGTACCGCCCAGGTCGACGTTTTTGGCGCTGCTCATAGACGCCGGGTTGGCGATATTGACTATATTAAGCTCGCCGTTTGTCGCCGACGTCCCCACGTAGGCGAACAGGTTGGTGACGTCGACATCGATATCGTTAATGGTGCCGCTGGCTGTGTAGGTGCCCAAACGCACCGGCGAAGTGGGCGTAGTCACGTTAATAGCGTCAAGCGTCGTACTCATACCCAGTAGCACGGTATTGTTAAAGCCGGTGATGGTCAGCGCCGCCAGCGTTGTAGACGGGTTATAGGTTGCTGCCAATACCGGAGCCGTCGGCGTATTAATATTCACTACCAGCATTTCTTGGGTCGTGGAGCTGGTGGCGACATACGCGAAGTTGCCCGACACCCACACTTCGTTCATCTGGATGTTGTTATCGTAGCCGCCGACCACGCTGGCGCTGGCCGGCGTGGTCACGTTGACCACGTTGAACTCGTTGGCGCCAGTGGTACTGCTGCTGGCACGCACCACATAGGCGTAGTTGCCCTGCACATAGACGCCGCGGCAGGCGCTGGTGCCAGTAAAGCTGAGTGTCTTGACCAGGCTGGGCGCCGTCGGGCTGGCCAAACTGTAAATTTCCAGACAAGATGTATTTGTGCCAGTCGTGATATATAGGTAACCATTGCTGACCGCCACATTGGTGGGCGTGCCGCTGACACTCAAGTTGGCCGCGACTGTGGGCGCCGTAGGCGTGGCCATGTTGACGACCGCCAGGTTGGTGCTGCTGGCATTGCGGACCACATAGGCGTAGTTGCCCGAGACGTCGACCTTTAGATTTGCCGTCGTGCCGCTGGGCTGGACCGTGCCAGCCTGGATGCCGGCGCTCCATAGTTTGAGCGCAGCCGCCCAGTTGGTGATGCGCGTGGTAAGTACTACACTGCCGGTGCCGCCGCCGGCTTGCGGCCAGGTGACAGTACTAGTGATCAGCCGATGATTAGTGCTGACCGTAGAAATGGTGACGTGCCGGGTAAAAAATCCGTCGGTGTCTGACGAGCCGGAGAGCGTCCACTGGGTGGAGGTCTGCACCAAACCGAACGTGCCGTCAGTGAGGTTGCTATAGGCGGCATCGGCGATGTTGCGCGTGGCTTCGATGCCCTCCTGGGCGAGCAGCGTGGCCCGCTGGTGATTGCCGGACTCCGCGGCGCTGCTGCGGCCGTACACAATCGAGCCCACCAGCGCGACGACCAGCGTGCCAAAAACGGCCGCCGCCAACAGCACCTCAATGACCGAAAAACCGGCCTGCCGCGCGGGTTGCCGCTTAGTAGTCGACCATACCCTTGGCATTGACGGTTACCGTCCTTGTGTCGTTAGTGCTGCTGGTGAGCGTGATGCTGCCGGTGGTATTGGGCGTGGCGCTAAATTTAGCGAACTGCACTTCAGAGAGGCCGCTAGGCGTGACCGAATCCGGCAGGCTGTAAGTCTCATCGTTTGTGGTGTCGCGGCCGGCAAAGTTCGTGCCTTCAAAAAGGGTGACGGTATCGGTTTGCACCTCCACACTCCAGGCGTCGTCGCTATTTTGGTTACGAGCATACGTTTCGGCTCGGCGCAGCGTGCTGGCAATGGTTTGGGCCGCCAGATCGAGGTCGTTGCGCCGCACAAATGATTCGTACACAGGGATGGACATACCAGACAGCATGCCGATAATCGTCACTGATAGCAGCATCTCGATGAGCGTGAAGCCGCCGCTGGCGGTAGCGCTATCCTTGGCCGCGGTCATTTGTTCAGGCCTCCCACCAAGCTGTAGATGGGCACGATGACGGCAATCGCCACCAGCATCACGCCCAGCCACACAATGACGAGCAGCACTGGCTCAATAATAGCCTCGAGGTTTTGGGTGGTGATGTCGGACTTTTGCTCATAGGTGCGGCCAACGGTCAGCAGCACCTCGGGCAGCGACCCAGAGCGCTCGCCGGCGATAATCATCTGCTGTACGGGGCGCGGCACAATCCTGGCGCTGTTTTTGTAGCGGCGCAGACTGTCCTGGAAGCTGTAGCCGTCGCCGAGCGAACCGGCCAAGTAGCGGTAAAATTCCTGGTACGGCGGCAACGCCGAGGCGCCGGCCAAAAGCTTGACTGCCTCGGTTACCGGCAAGCCGGCGCTCAAAAGCGTACCCAGCAAGTAGCCCAGCTGGGCCAGCTCCACCTCGCGCATCAGCCGCCCGATGCCCGGTGTCAGCATTAGCAGCCGCTTACCGATGTGCTTGGTCGCTGGCGCCGCAAACAGCACATACAAAATAACGAGCAGCACGAGCAGCGCCAACGGTACCGCCACCTTGCCGTGCGTTTTCAAAAAGATGCCGGCGCCAATCATCACGCGCGAAATAGCCGGCAGCTTTACCTTGAGCTGTGAAAACGTCCCGGCCAGGCGCGGCAGCAAAAACCAGGCGACGCCCAAACCGACTAACAGTGTCAGGCTCAGCACAAACGACGGATAAATCAGCGCCGAGCGCACTTTGGCGGTAAAGGTGTGGCGTTTTTCTTCCTGCTGGGCGGCCAGCTGCAAGTTCTCTACCAGGTGGCCGGAATGTTCACCCAAGCGCACCAAGGCCAGCGTCTGACTGCCGACGAGGCCGGATGTTTCCAGCGCGTCAGCCAGGTTCTGTCCGGCCTCAATGTCGGCGTTCATGGTTTCGAGCGCCTTCTTCAGCGCGCGGTTGTTCGACGAATCGGCCAGCGATCCAAGCGCCTGCCCGACCGGCACGCCAGACTTGAGCAACAGCGCCAGGTTCTCGCTAAAATACTCGCGTTCCTTGTAGGCGAAGTGCACATGATTGAGCGCGCCCAGCAGGCCGGCTTTCTTTTTGACCGGTTTTGGGGCTTGGTCTGCCATTACGACTCCTTTGGTACCGGCACCACGCGCAGCACCTCTGTGATCGTCGTGACGCCCTGCTTCACCTTTTCGATACCGTCGGCAAACATCGGCAAGCTGCCTTGGTCGCGGGCCAGCTGTTCTATTTCGCGGGTCGAGGGCGAGCCGAGCATCAGGTCCTGCATCTCTGGCGTCATCTCAATGATTTCGAAAATGGCCGAACGGCCCTGATAACCGCTGCCGCCGCACACGTTGCAGCCTTTGCCGGCGTACACGGTGTCGTTGTCTTCGAAATAATTGTGCAGATTCAAACCGGCAACATGGACGCTCTTGGTTGCTTCGTGCAGTGGCACACTGTAGCGGCAGTGGTTGCAAATGCGGCGCACCAGGCGCTGAGCGATGATTATTTCCAGCGTGGAGGCCAGCAGAAACGGCTCGATACCCATATCCACCAGGCGTGGCATGGCCGTCGCAGCGTCATTGGCGTGGAAGGTAGAAAGCAGCAAATGGCCGGTCAGCGCGGCGTTCACCGAGATTTCGGCAGTCTCTTGGTCGCGAATTTCACCCACCAAAATAATGTCCGGGTCCTGGCGCACAATGCTGCGCAAACCTTTGGCGAACGTCATGCTGCCGGCTTCGCGCACCTGAATCTGGTTGGTGCCGGGCATTTTGTATTCCACCGGGTCTTCGATGGTGGTGATGTTCACGTCCGGCTTGTTCAGCATTTTTAAAAGCGAATACAGCGTGGTGGTCTTGCCCGAGCCGGTCGGGCCAGTCGTCAAGATCATGCCAAACGGTTTGGCGATGCTGCGCTCCACGATTTGGCGGTGAGTTTCGTTGAGGCCCACGTCGGCAAACGTAAAGCCGGCAACATACGAGCCCAGTACGCGCATTACCACCTTTTCGCCCTCGACGGTTGGAATCAGCGACACTCGCAGGTCGACGGCCAAGTCGCCAAGCTTGCGCTGCATGGCGCCGTCTTGCGCGGCCAGGTGCTCGTCGATGCGCATAGCGCTTTCCACTTTGATGCGGTTTAAAATGTTGTCGTAATACTCTTTGGGCAGCTCGCCGGCCTCGCGCAACGCGCCGTCTACACGAAAGCGCACCGCCACGTGATCGGCGCGCGGCTCAAAGTGGATGTCGCTGGCGCGGTAACTCAGCGCGTCTTTAATAATTTCATCGACGACCTCTGGCGCGACGCGGCTGCTTTCCTTCAAAATTTTGGAGAAGCGCGTGGAGAGCGGCTGCACGTACAGCTCAAAGGCTTGGTCGACGTACTCCGGCAAGGTGTACATAATATGCAGCGTCTTACCAGGGAATAAGGCGGCCAGCTTGGGCGGATCCATTTTTTCTGGGCTGTCGGTGGCGATCTCCACGCTTTGGTCGTCGTTGCGCACCACCACCAAACGCATATCGCGAGCGGATGCCTCTGGGATGAGCTCGGTGTTCTCTTTGCTCAGCGGATTGGCGGCCAGGTCGGCGAAGGGTAGCTTGTAACCCTCGGCCAGGGCCTGTCCCAACAAAGCCTTGCTCAGCACCTCTTCACGGATCAAGTAGTCGATATACCCGGCGCTGTCTTGCGCTACCTTTTCGGCGGCAGCGCTGTCCTCAGGAGAGATATAACTCTCCTTTAGCAGAAACGCTTTGATTTTATCGATACTTGGATACATGTCCACCCGGCGGCTACTTAGGCCTGCTTCACTTCCTCAATAATCACCGACAGCGGCGTGTCAGATTTAATGAAATACTTCTTGGCGCCGGCCTCCAGCACGCGCGATTCATCCTCGCGCTGGCTCAGGTTGGACAGCACAAACACCGTCGGCCTGTGCGGCCGTTTTCGCAAGCGATCCAGTACTTGAAAGCCGTCCATGACCGGCATCATCATATCCAGCAGAATCACGTCAAAGTCTTCTTGCTCCAGGTCGTCCATCGCTTGCTGGCCGTCGCCGGCCACCTTCACTTGAAAGCCTTCGTGCGCGAGCTTTAACTCCAAGGCGTGCGCAAGCGGCCGCTCATCCTCGACAATCAGTATCCGTTTTGCCATTCCTACCCCCTCGGTCCTTACTCATTATTGTAGCAAACAAAAGCGCTTTAGGAAGCAGGCGGCGTGGGTTCGCTCGGGCCTTCGGCGGCGGGCGGAGTCGGAGGCGTTGCCGCCGGTGTTTCGGGCCCAGCCGGTGCTGCCGGTGCCGGGCCGCCATTATCCACAATGAAGTCGCGGATCATGGCGATAATTTCATCCAGCCGGTACTCGGCCTTTAATATGTACTTCTTCGCGCCCAGCGCCAGCATGTTGCTGACTTTGTCGGGGCTCGCCGAGTTGCTGACCACAATCACCGGAATACTCGACCACTTCTCGTTGCCCTTCAGCTCCTGCATAAAGGCGAGGCCGTTCATGTCCTTCAGGTAGTAATCGAGCCACACGGCATCGGGGAGTTCGTCTAGGCTCTTCAAATAATCAACTGCCTGCTGACCGCTGGCGCACGACAGCACGTCCATGCCCGACAGCTTCAGCTTTTTGGTGATGGCTTGCAGCAGCAGAGTTTCGTCCTCTACTACCATGATTGTTGGATGATCTTTTGACATAACGCTATCCTTTCGCTTCATATGTTTCAATCTTTATACGTAATTCGGGGTCCAGACGGCGGCGCAAGTCCTCTTTGGTAAAAGCGCGCAGCGGCTCGTTGGCCGTCAGGTACGCTTCGATGCCGACGTAAGTCTGCAGCAGCACCGCCGTGTCGGTCGGGCCAGGTTGCTCGCCGGGTTGCAGCTTGGCGGTAATCGCCCGCACGCGGTCCAAAAGCGGATCAATGTGCTGCGGGTCAGAAACCAGCGCGGCCGCCGCGGTCACCAGCTCAAGCGGCGACTTGGCGCCACCAAGCGACGCTGTTTTTGGCGTGCCAAACAAGGTGCCTAGGAAGGACATCGCTAGTAATCCCTCGTTTTGCTAAAGGCGTACCCCGCACCTAATAGTACCAAGCCGGCTGCCGCGCCGATACTGTCGATCGCCACGCTAAAGCCATCTTGCGTCTTGCTGGAAAGCAACGCGCCAAGCACAGCCAACACCAAGCCCCACAGCTCAATAGAAAAGGCAATGAGCAGCCATGTCATGGCGCTGGCATAGTGCGCGCCGATGCGCTCGCGAACCCGCCACAAAATAGACAGTGCGACCACAAAAGACAGCACCGCCCAAAGCAGAATCGCCACAGCCGCGTCGTAGGTGAGTTCGGTCGTCGTGATGCTGACGTGCGGCAAGAGCGACGACAACAAGCAAAGGCCAACTACTACCGGCCACACGATATACAACTTCGTCTGCCAGGTACGCACACCTACCAAGAGCCCCAAGCTCCGCATACCGCCATATACCGTCAGACCAGACAACAAAAAAGGTATGCCAATAACACCGTCTGTCACCCACCACGAACCCCAAGCGTTCAGCCAGCTGATGACCGGCAATTGCAATGTTCCTAAGGCGGTCAGCGCAATACCGGCGCAAATAAGTATGTAGGCGCGGCGCAGCTCTTGTTTATACGCCCCGAGTGACAGCAAAAACAGCGCCACCGCTCCCAGGTGCAGTACCACCATGGCCATGCTCGGCGGCAGGGTACCGTAAAACAGCGCCGCAGAGTATTGCCACGTACTCGGCACCGGTGCTGCCGCCGTCAACGCCGCCGTAGCGGCTGCTAAAACGAGCACAAAAACAGCGATCTTCCCTGCCTTCACGCGTCGTCCCCCTTATGCATCTAATGTTACCTCACCTTCTCGGCGCTGCATACCCGACAGCGGCATACTAAACCAGAAGGTCGTGCCCTTACCTTCTTCGCTTTCGAACCAAATCTTGCCGCCAGACGATTCCACCACCGCCTTTATAAGGTACAGGCCCAGGCCGGTGCCGTCCGTTTCCACCTTCACCGCGTTGGCCGCCCGGAAGAATTTCTGGAAGATATGGCCCTGCTGCTCCTTGGGGATGCCGTAGCCGTTGTCGGTGACCTGCGAAATAATCTGGTCGTCTTTGCGCGAAATAAAGACCGATATCTCGCCGCCCTTGGGCGTGTACTTAACGGCGTTGGTCAGCAAGTTGAGATACACCTGGCCGATCAGGCGCGGGTCGAGATTAATCTTCGGCAGGCCGTCATTTACACTGATAATGAGCGTTTGATTTTTTTCTTCGGTCTTGGCCTTCAGGTCGCTCACGATGCCCGAAACGAGTTCCTTGAGGTCTGTTGGCTTGGGGTCGACCATAATGCGGCCGGACTCAATGCGAGATATATTGAGCAGCGCGTTTACCAGGTCAATCATGCGCTCGGTGGATTCAGCGATGTTCTTGGCAAAGTCGAGCTGGTCTGGCTGCAGTTCGCCAGCGTCACCGGACACCAGCATTTCGCTGAACCATTTAATGGCCGACAGCGGCGTACGCAGTTGGTGAGAGGCAAGGGAAATAAACTCAGTCTTCATACGGTCGACTTCTTTTTCTTTGGTGACGTCGCGCAACACCGTGATGACGCCCACCACTTTGCCGTCCAGCTTTACCGGGTTGGCGGTAATGTTCAACAGATACTTGCGGCCGTCGGCCTTCTTAAAACCATAGACCTCGTTCACGGCGACGCCCTGGCGCAGCGCGACGTGGCTGGGACGCTTCTCTTGCTCAATAGGCTGCTCCATCTTAGTCAGGTTGGCCGGATACAGCTGATAGACCTCTTGGATCAACTTGCCGATCCCGGCGGCCTCCGATGGCAAGTCAAACAGTTCGGCGGCGGTTTTGTTCATGAGCGCCACCCTGCCTTCGCTATCGAGCGCGATCAGGCCTTCGCCCATACTCAAAAGCATCGCTTCGTCGCGCTGCTGGGCAATAGCCTGGCGCCGATAAGCATCGCGCAAACGCTCCGACATGCTGTTAAACGCAGCGGCCAACTGGCCAATCTCATCGCCGGTCTTTACCGGAATGGGGCGCGAGAAGTCGCCGTTGGCGATAAATTCGGCGCCCTTGCGGATACGATTAAGCGCATTCGAAATCCAGCTCGACACAACCACGCCCAGCACTAGCGCCAAGCCCGTACTGCTGGCAGCCAGCACCACGATGGCGCTCTGCAAGTGTTGCACCGTCCCGTCGACCTCGTGGTCAGACAGCGCAACCTCCTGCTCCTCTGAAGTAATGACGTGCAGCGTGGTATTGTCCAGTTCCTCCTGGGCGGTGATCAGTGCTTCTTCTTGCGATTCGGGCACATGTTGGTTCGTACTGGTGCCGGTAGCGTCAACGACGGCGAGCGCCTTGTCGACCACATCGCTAACCGCCGTTTTCAATTGGCCCATCTCTTGCGGCGTGGCGCCGGCGCGCGTGCTTGTCGTCAGGTCATGGTATTGGGCTTCGCTGGCCCGCAAGATACCGCCCAGCCGGACTATTTTGGCACGCTCTGCGGCAAAGTCCACCTTCTGCCCCTCAAACACTCGGTGCTGGTATTCGAATGTCGCACCTCTCAACTGCGCGCTCTGCAATTGAACGTCATCGAGCACGCTGAGGCGCACAAAGTCGTTATCAATGAGATCTACAAACAGGCCGTTAAACCGCTGGATATAACGGATCTGGTAAAAGCTGGCGCCGGCCAGCACTACCACCAATATCAAAAACGCGAAAATAAGCTTGAACTGTAGCGACAGATGCTTAAACACCGCCCTGCCCGTCCTGTTGCCGCGCGCCCACCAGCATGTGCTACACCTTTTTCACTTCGTCAACGATGGTTGTCAGCGGCGTGTTCGACTTAATAAAGAACTTACGCGCGCCCATGGCCATGGCACGATCTTCGTCCTCGTGTTGGCTTAGATTGGATAGTACAAAGACGGCTGGCATTTGCGGCAGCTGGTGCAAGCGCTCCAGCACCTGAAAGCCATCCATGACCGGCATGATAAGGTCGAGCAAGATGACGTCATATTGCTGCGACTGTATGGCGTCCAAGCAATCCTGACCGTTGTTGACCACTGTGACGGTAAAGTTCTCGTGCTGGAGTTTCAGCTCCAACGCATGCGCTAAGGCCTTTTCATCTTCTACGACGAGTATATTCATAGCTTCCTCGAGGTTATTGTAGCATAGCTACTTCTTTGTTTTCTCCTTACCTAATGGTAATACTACGAAGAAGGTCGTACCAGCGCTTTCAATAGAGTCGAACCATACCCGGCCGCCCATTTTTTCCACAACCTCCTTCACGATATATAGACCGAGCCCCGTGCCCTCGGTGTCCAGCGCCCGGACATTATCTGCCCGAAACAGCTTGCCAAAAATCTTGGACTGCTGCGCCTTGGGAATGCCGTAACCGGTGTCTTGCACGCTAAAGAACAGGCGCGGCTCATCGCCGGCAAGGGCAGCGGCTTGCACGTCGGCGTCGCTAGCGCGGCGCAGCGTGATGGTAACTGCGCCTTTGGCCGGCGTGTATTTGACCGCGTTGCTCATCAGGTTTTGCACAACCATGCGCAGTTGCTTGGGGTCGGCGTACACCGGCGGCAGCTTGTCGATGTGCTTGGTCAGCGTCTGCTCTTTGCTCTTGACGCTGGTGGCCAGCTCCTTCTCCAGGCTGTCAATGAGTTCGGCCATACTCGTGGCCTGCGGCTTGTCGGGCAGCTTGCCCACTTCCAGGCGCGAAACGTCCAGCAGCGAGTTTACCAGTTCGATCATGCGCTGGTTGCCTTCAAAAATCTCGTGCACGTATTCATTTTGGGCCTTGTTGAGATGGCCGGCGTCGCCGTTCAGTAGCATTTCGCCGTACCAGTTAATAGCGCTCAAAGGTGTGCGCAGCTGGTGGCTCGCCAGCGACACGAATTCGGTTTTGGCTTTGTCCAGTTCGTAGTCAGTGGACACATCGCGGAAGACCACAATAGCGCCCTGGATATGCCCGCTGGCATCGCGAATCGGCGCGGCCGAATCGGCCACCGGTACGCGCGAGCCGTCCTTGCGGATAAGCACTGTATGGTTGGCCATGGAGGCAAGTTTGCCGCCGAGCGCTTCGTTTATGAACTTGCGGTTTATCTTGCTGTTCTTTTCTAGTTCAAAGCGCAGCACTTCGTCGTACTGCTTGCCCAGCACTTCGGCTTCGTGGAAACCGCTGATGTGCTGCGCTGCCGGATTAAACAGCAAGATGCGCCGCTGATTGTCTATGGCAAACACGGCGTCGCCAATACG
>DASVOI010000020.1:0-67731 GCA_036383395.1 Saccharimonadales bacterium (SeqCode) | reverse complement strand
GCGTCGGAGCCTCGAAGGTGCGGCGGGCGACGGGGGCGGCGGGCTGGCGCGGCGCCGCCGGACTTGGCCCCTCCCGTCCCTGGCGCAGTGACGGGGCCAGTGGCTGAGCGGCGGCGCTCGGGCGGATACCTTCAATAGACCTGGCGCGCGGTTGCATTACTCGTACCCCTTCCAGGCCGCGTTCTCGTAGATGCGCAGCGACTGGCTGTCGAAGACCCGATGGAAGCCGGGCTGCTGCTCTAGATAGTTGTAGCGGCGGTAATCATAGTCTTTGGCGAGCAACACGAAACGTACGTTAAAACCGGCCAGCTGCGCGGCAAGCAGCGGCGTGTGCTGGCCGCCTGCCACCAAGGCGCCAATGCGCGTGGCCGCGGCATCCGCCGGCGGTTTGATGGCGCCAAGTTCCGGGTCGTTGCTAATAGTGACCGGCTGCCCAAAAAACCGCGCTGCCGGATTGGCAATAATGCGGTCAGCCGTAAAAGCAAAGCTCATATATTCGTGCCAGGGCAAAAACACCGCTTGGTAACTGCCGCCCTGCTGCGCGAGAAAGGCATTGGCAGCAAACCAGCCGTCCGGATACTTGCGCGGCCGGAGCTGACCGCCAAAGCCCCAATACATGGTTGGTGTAAACAGCAAGAGGACCACTAAAGCTGCGGCGACGGCAGCATTTGCCCACCCTTCGGAACGCGCCCTGCCCAGCGCCACAATCTGCGCCACGCCAAAGCCGGCAAACACCGCCATGCTGAGCGCCACCAGCGCGGCAAATTTTTGCGGCTCGCGGTAGCCGAAGTGCGTGAGCAGGCCGGCCGCCAAACCGGCAGCCAGTAACCAACCGCTGAGGCCGATCAACAAAAAGGTGGCGCCAAGCTGCCGCGAACTCCTATAAAGCACCACTGCGCCAACGACAGCCAGCGCCCACACCAGCAGGCGCACCGTGCCCCAGCCCGGCAACTGTTCTTGCGGCAGCGTGAACAGCCCGTGCGGCTCAACCCAAAAACCTTGCAGCTGCGCCACGTGCGCCAGCTTACCGACAAAGCCGGAACCAACAGTGGCAAAGGCGGCAGTATGCGCCGGGGTAAATGTATGTACTTGCTGAGCAAGAGCGCCCTTCCCCAGTAGTGCCGGCAACAACCAGTAGCTGCTCAGCACCGCAAAAATACCCGCTGCGCCTAAGCCATAGCGTACGTACTGCCGCAGCAGCCGTGCCTTCCGGCGCTGCTGCCAAGCGGCAGCCGCCAGCGTGAGCGCGCCAGCCAGCACCGCCAACCCGGTTGTTGGCAGCGAGACAATACTTACCAGCACAATCCCCAAGGCAACGCGCAGCATTCCCCGCCGGTCGGGGTGAACCGCAAAGGCCAAAAGCGCCTCTAACACAAACGGCAGCAGCGCGTAGCCCAACAGCACACCGTATTGTCCGGCCATAAAGCGGTCATAGGTAAACGGATTGACGGCGTAGAGGAGCCCGGCAAAGTACCGCGCCGGGCCCCAGCCGAGTGTTGTATCATGCCCTGTCCGACGCTGCAAGAAATCCATCAACCGGTGCATGCCGATTGCCGATCCCAGTATAATCGCCACAAATAGCAGCTTCTCGATAACCTGGCTGGGTACCGCGCTGTTCAAAATATGCAGCAGCTCCTGCCACAGATAGTCGCTGCCGCCCGCGTGCGGCGCCGGTATGTGCGGCACTGGCGCCGCATCCAACGTAAAAATGTAGCCAGGCGCCGCGAACGGCAGCAGCACCACCGCAGCCAACAGGGCGTACGGCGCATACGGTTGGAGCGCGCGCAGTCGCCGGTTCATGGCCGCTTCCTATCGCGGTACGTCGGTAACTCTTTGGCACGCACCAGGATCAGATACGCGGCTGCGGCACCCACGGTGAGCCAGCTTACGACCGCGCCGACCGCAAACCAGCGCGCCGGCAGGAATTCGGCCTTTAAGGCGATGTCGTAGCTGCCGTCAGCCTGGCGAGTGCAGCCGGCTGATTGCGCCGCGCACAACTTAGCCGGGTCGACCAGCCAGCCGTTCACCTGGCCGCTGAGCGTGGCGTGAGTGATGCCGCTCGGCTCGCTCGGCGCCCTTGGCAGCCAGCCGCTGCCGGCATCCGGCTCAAGTTGCCAGCGCGGGTGGTAGCTCTCACTCAAGCTCACAAAGAATGGTGCGCGAGCGCCCTGCACGCGCAAGGTACGAACCGACGACGAGGGCGCCTGCACCTTCGAGACTTGCGGGTGGCCCAAGGCCTGGGCCGGCTGCTGGACCACAAAAAAGCGGTCAGTGAAATCGGGCAGCTCGGTCAGGTTGACGTTGTCGTAGCGCACCACATTTTCGGCGCGGCCATTGCTTTCGAAGGCATACAAGTATAGCGTTAACGTGCTGGCGCTGGCGGGCACGTGCACCAGCTGGCGGGCGGTTTGCCAGCCGGTGCCGCCGGATGTCAGCTCGTTTCTGCTCAGCGTCGCGCCGGGGTTGTCAAAACTGGTGGTAAAGCCGTAATTTTTGGTGCCCGTGGTTTTGTAGTCGAAGGTTAGCAGGTAGTTCGTGTCCTCGTGGACGTTGGCGGTGGCGTGCACACAGGCATCGTGGTGCGACGCACTCAGGCGCAACGACGCATTCCCGTTCGTTTTGTCGGCCGTATCTATACTCATACCGATTTTTGGAAAACCGTCGTAGGCGTTGCAGTCGCCTACTTTGGGCTGCCAACTGCCCTTTTCAAATGACGGGTCGGCAATGAGGTTAGCGTACTGGTAGTTCGGGTCGCTGAATGCAAATACTTGCGTGCCGGGCGCCAGCGGCGTTTTGGCGTACACACTGCCGCCAGAAGGAATCTCGACGCTGGTGAGCGGACTCAGGCGGATGAGCGTAACGTTGTCGTAGCGGTTAATCGTCGCCGTGCGGCCGTCGCCTTCCAGAGCATAAAGAAACAGACGCGCGGTCCCGCCGGTTGTGTCGGTGTTTACCAAACTGGTTGCGGTGTGCCAGTCGTGGTCAACGATGGCCCGCGAGCCTTTGGCCAGCGGAATGACCGCGTCTTTCATCGACAAGTAATAACTGGCGGTGCTGGCATTGGCACTCTGGTAGTCAAAGCTCAACAAGTACTGCGTATTTGGACTCAGCCGAGCCGGCGCCGAGGTGCAGGCATCATGCCGCGTGGCGCTGAGCAGCAGCGAGGCCTGACCGTCGCTGGCGGTGCTGGTATCGCGCTTCATGCTCAAAGCCGGTGCGCCGTCATAGTTGTTGCAATCGCCTACTCGGGGCTCCCACAAATTGTGTTCAAACGACGAATTACTGATAAGATTATCACCTTCGCCGCGCAAAATAGCGATTTTCTCCCCCGCTTTGCCGCTGCCCAGCCGTCCGCTTTGGCCGGCCTGTACCCGCGTAATATTGCCGCCAAACGATACATAGTATGGCGTCTGCTTGGTGATCGGCACGGCCGCCACGACCTGCCGCCCAGCGTCTGTTTTGCCGCCGAGCGGCGCGCCATTGAGCGACAGCGGCGGCGCGGTTTGCGCGTATACACTCAGCTGCGTGGCTGTGGCCTCGTAACTCAGCTCGCGGTAAGACTGATTGGTGTAGAGCGTAGCGCTGCTTGCAGTGTGCAGTGTTTGGCCAAAGCTGCCCTGTTTTTTGTTAAAGTTTGATGTATCTGGCGACGCAAACAGTTGCGCCAGGTGTGTCGTGTATGGAGCGAGCTGCGGATCGTCGCTCACGTAGTCAAAGGCCTGCCCCAGCTGGGCCCGCGTAAACACGCCGGCTTCCTGCGCCTGGACGTCGCTGCCCACGCCGAAAACCTGCGGCAGCACAGCGGTGCGCGGCAACGGATCGGTAATTTCGAGCACATGGGCGCTCACGCGCTTTAGTTGCCCGGGATTGTGCGACATGAGTTTATCCAAAAAGTGCGGATCGTTCTTAATAAGCCGCAAATCGTTATTGTAGGTCGACGCCGGCACGTACTGGTTGTAGTCAGATTCGTAAATGTCCGAGAAGTCGAAAATATACTTTACGCCCAGCGGCCGCAAAATGCCGATGTCGTAGTCCTGCAGCAACTGGTACTGCACCGATGTTTGGAACTGATACGGTGCGACCGCATTCTGCACGAACGCCTGGCTGGCGAATGCCGCAAAGCTGTCATGACCGCTGTTGCGCAGCGGCAGGTCGCCTTCATTGTCCTGGGGCGCACTCTTGAGCACATACTTGTCAAAAAACGGATAGGCCAGAATGCGGTAATCGCCCTTGTCGGCATCGGCAATTTGTTTGAAAGGCGCGAACGACGCACGCGCATCGGCAAAGCTGATTCTCTGCGAATAGTATTCAAACTTCACGCCCACGATAAACAGCGAGCCGACCACCAGCAGCACCAGTCCCCACCGCCAGCGCGTGCCGCTGACCATGCGAGCGATTAGAAGCAGCGCAGCCAGGACAATCACCGGCGCAAAGTGCCCTACCTCGCGCAGCATCGGGTAAAACACGCTCAACGGATAGATGTTGAGCACTTGGTATAGGCCGGTGGCCATAAACATCATCACCGCCAAAAATACCAGCAGCGCCAGGTCGAAGCGCTCCGGCCGTTTGCGACCAGCGCGCGCCAAAAGCCACAGCAAAAAGACAAAGAGTGTCGTATTCCACAGCAGCTCATAAAACGCGTAAAAACGATTTAGTAGCGTTGCCTTAGAAAAACTAAACGTAAAAATGCTCAAAAAACTGCTGGCGCTAGAAGCGCGGAAGCTGACCTTGGCCGCCTGCGCTCCGGTCTGAGCGGTGTCCACCGCTCCGGTAGCAAAGTTCATAAGCCAGACAACATTAATCAGCAGCGGGATACCAAGCATGACCGCCAGATACTTCCAGGCCACTTTGTCGCGGTGAAATAACATGAACGCTAACAAAAAAATGCCGCCGATAATGAAAAATTGTATTTGCGTACCCAGAAGCGCGAAGAACAATCCGACCACCACGCTGCTGCGCAGATCCTTTTGGAAGTGATGCAGCAAAAAGTACAAAAGGTATATAAACAGCACAAACGACAAGAAGTAATTGAAGTGCCCGGCGGTGTATTTGTAAAAAATCGCCGGATTAATCCAGGCCAGCAGCCCGAGCAAAAACGCCAGTCCGCGTCGGGTATACGGCCGCACCAGCAAGTACACACCACCCGCACCCGCGGCAAACAGCACAACCAGCAGCAGATAGTGCAGCGTTTCGGGCGGCAAAAAGAAAAACAGGCTGACCACGAAACGAAAGAAATAATCCGAAGCGTAATTGAGCGGACTGCCACCATTCGCCGCGATCCAGCTAGAATCCTTGTTGCTGAAAATGTTAGGTATTTGGTCGCTAAAATATGGGAACGACCAGTCCCAGTACTGCCCAAACCCGCCGCGCACGCGCCAGAAAAAGAGGCCGAACAGCACCAGATATACGGTCAGCGCGATAGCAAGAGGGTGGCGCCGCAGCCACCCCCCAAAACCGCCCTGCCCTTCAGGGCTAGAAGTGCCGGGAGATGAACGTTTGATATGCGGCTCCTTCTTCTATGCTGCGAGTGCGGGCGCTGGCGACCTGCTCGGTAACGTGCCCGTAGGCGTCATGCATGGCCCAAAACACTTCGCTCAGGTTTTTGGCGTTCAGTTTCGACAGTTCGATACAGTAATCTTTGAGTTTGTTGGCGGCAAAAAACGACATGACTTTTGGCCGGTAAGCAATCCCTAGGCAGGGCGTGCCGGTAAGCATGGCGAGTATATTGGCATGCAGCCGCGCGCCGATCACCAGGTCAACCTGGCTCAGTTCGGCCACGAAATCGTCGAGTTCGCGGGCCGGCGAAATGGTCACGTCCTGGGCGACGTCTTCCAGGGTTAACTGCAGCTGGCGCGACGCCCATAAATCATCCTTTGGGTCGCTTGGCGAAATGAGCATCGGAAACAGCACAATGCGGAATTGCTCGGCCGGCAGCCCGGCCACGAAATCGTGCAGCGTTTCCAAAAGCTGTGGGAAGCAAACCTCCGGATTGGGCAGATGATACAAAATAGAAATGCCGATGGTAAACGGCTTGCCCGGTTCGCGCTTGGCGGCCCGAGCCGGCCAATCCAGACTGCTGACCAGGTCGGGCAGCACAATCGCGCGCTTCATACCAAGCACCTTCGCCGAGCGCGGTTCGCGCACAATGACCGTGTTGGCCAGACGAGCACTGACGCGCGCCAGCAGTAGCGAGTATCCGTGCAGATTGCCGATGCCGCAGCCCAAGTAATGCACCTTTTTGCCAGTCAGCCGCGCGATAAGGTTCATGCCCAACATCTTATACAGCGACTGCCGCGGAAAGCGATCGCCATACAACTCCACCCACAAGTCGCCGCCGCAATACACCACATGCTTGATGTCGCGAAAAACGCGCATTTTTTTGGCGAAGTCGTGATTGCTCGTGGTGTCTACGGTTTGGACGCGGCCCTGGGCGACTTTCGGCAACAACTCATCGTGCGCAGAGTTCAAATAAAATGGCGTATCCTTCGGAAAATGCCGCAGGGCGGCCGCCAAAAAAGCGTCGTCGCCAATGTTTCCCCGCCCATATGAGCCTAGTAGTAAAATCGGTTTTGCCATGTCAGCCATGCTACGCTGCTCCCTCCAATAAAAATGCATATTCGTGCGCCGCCACGCGGTCCCGCTGAAAACGTTCGCCAAACGCGAACAGCCGGTTTTGCTCGGCCGCGTAGTCCTGGGGCGCGTGACGATAGTTGGTCAGCAGCCGGCGGGCGGCAGCCCGCAGGCGCTGCTCGTTGCCGATGGCTACGGTATGGAGTTTGTCCTCGAACACCGAGCCATAGACCGGCAAATCGTAAGCCAAAACCGGCGTGCCAACGCTAATCGCTTCGGCCACTACAATACCCCACCCCTCTTCCACGCTCGGCAGCACAAACAGCTGGGCGTGGCGCAAGTATTCGAATTTTTCTTCCTCGCTCGCCCGGCCCACAAAACTGATGTTCAGCTTTTTGCTCATGGCTAGGCCGATCAAGCGCTTCAATTCTGGGCCGACGCCGATCATCACGGCGCGGAAATCGGGCATTTCGCGCTGCAACGTTTCGCACAAACGCACAAAGTCGTCGACGCCCTTTTGCCGGACCATGCGGCCGCAAAATGCCAGCGTGATGTCTTTTTCTGCAAACGCCAGCGGCTCCAGGCCGCCGTTATCCACGAAGTTGCTCGACACTAAAATCGGCTGTGTAAAGCCGCGCCGGCGCAAGCCATCCACTACATCATGGTTGACGGTAATAATACGGTCAAACTGCCGGCGGATGATGTCAAAACACAGCTTTTCCTGCAAGTTGGCCAAAAACGTATTGAGGCCGCGCGGGCGCGGCATATCCTGCACAATGTGGTGGATGTAAACCGCGCGCGTACCGCCGCGCCCGTTGCGGGCCACTGGCAGCACGTCCGGCAAAAAATGCGAACCGGCCAAAAAAACAATGTCCGTGCCGCTTGGCAGCGGTACGCGGCTGCCGCGTTGCGCCCGGCGCAAATACATCAGGCCAACCGGCTGCTGCCGGCCGGCGTCCGCATAGGTCAACTGTTGCAGCTGCATGGTTTCGGGGTAGGCCTCCTCTTGCCCGTCGCCAGCGGCGTGTACGAGTGCCAGCGGCGTTTCGGGATGCCGCTCCTGCACCCAGGCGCAAAAGCCGCCGGTATGCATGTCGCCGCCGGACACGTCCCCGGTAAAACAATTGCGGTAGACGAAAAAGCCGCTCATCGGGCCTGCGCCTTCCTGCCGCCAAACACGTAGCCGGCGGCGCCGAAACCGAACTCGCAGGTCTTCATAAACAACATGCCGAGGCCGGTTAGCGGCCGCTTAAACAACTGCTGCGGGCGGCTCAAAAATAATTTGTAGCGCTGCAGCGGGCCGACTTGATGGCTCAGTTGCGAGCCCAAAGCGTTTTTGGCCAAATAGTTGCGCGCTTCGCGGGCGTAGTACGCCTTCTTTTTCAGCGTGCGCCACAGGTACAGCCGGCCTTCGTTGTGGTGAATGAACGGCGTGATGCGCGCGATCGCACCCTGCTCGCCGACGCGCCGGGAAAGGTCCCAGTCCTCGCCGCTAACCATGCTCTCGTCGTAGCCGCCAACGGCCATGTAGGTTTCGCGCACAAAAAAGCGGGCAGCCTCAATGCCGTCGACACCTACGTAAAACGACCGCTCCAAACGTTTGCATTGCGCCCAAAAGCCTTGGCCAAACGATTCTTCCGGGATGATCGCTCCCACCGTACCCATTTCGCGGTGCATGGCAGCCACGCACGCGGCAATGACCTCCGGCTCCAATTCCATGTCAGAATCGATGACCGCCACGTACTTGCCGCTCGCCTTGGCCGCGCCGTAGTTGCGCTGGGCCGAACGCTCCGGCCCGCGGTTCATAACCAGCGGCGTGTAGCGTGCCGCGATCGCTTTGGTATCGTCGGTCGAATCGCGGTCGACAACGATCAATTCAATAGGCGCATAGGTTTGCGCCGCGATCGAGCGCAGGCACGCATCGAGCGTGCCATGATTGTTGCGCGTCGTAACAATGACGCTGACTGTTTCGGCGTCATCCATGATAAGCCTCCAATACTTGCTTGAAATCTTGGTAACTTTTGTCGAAATTAAGGTGTTTGCTCCACCGCCAAGCGCTCTGTCGTACATGCCGATAAAACGTGCGGTCGCCGCACAGTTTTACGATGCCGTTGGCCAGCGCCAGGGTGTACGGCGGCACAACCAGGCCGGTTTTGTTGTCGCGCACGCTGTCGCGCAGGCCATCAACGTTGTACACAACGGCCGGCGTGCCTTGGCTGGCGGCTTCGGTTACAATCAGCCCCCAGCCCTCTTTTACGCTCGTGACGCACATGACGTGGCTGCGGCGCATCAGTTCGACTTTGCGCTCCAGGCTGACGCGGCCCTCGTAGGAAATATCAGCCGCGTATTCGCTGCGAGCAATGTACTCTAGCACTTCCTTGCCGTATGGCGACGAAGCGTCGCCGGCCAAAATCATTTTGAGATCCGGCAACTGCTGCTTGGCCAGTTCAAACGCCTTTATCTGGTCGAGCGTGCGTTTCATAGCGCGCATGGCACCCAGGCTTAAAACCGTCGGCCGCGCAAATTTTTCGATGCCGCGCAGGCTCGGCAGCGGCTCCAGCTCAATGCCCTGCGTGATGATGTGCGCTTGCTCGTCGGTGAAGCCGTAGTGCCCAAGATCATGCAGCGTGCTGTCCGAAATGGTAATGAGCGGCGTATGGCTGCGGGCCAGCAGCCGGGTGGCCAACGGTTCCAGGGCATGGTAGCCCAGCTGCGACAGCGGCGATTTGGCTTCATGGAACCATACCTCGCGCGCCAGCTGGTGGTAAAACAGAAATGCCTTGGCCCGGCCCTTAAACAGCACGCCGAAGTACGGCGCCGTGTTCACCACTTCAACAACGACGTCATACCGGCCGCGCAAATGCCGCATGTAGTAGCCGAGCGCCTGAAACGAGTGCAAGTAGCGATTCCGCCCGACGCGGATCACTTCAATCCCATCCAACAGTTCGTACGGCGCCGAGCCGGTGTGGCGGGCCGTCAGGTAAGTCACCTTGTGCCCGTCCGCTACCAGCCGCCTGGAAAGTTCGCGGAGCACCACTTCCGCCCCGCCCGCTTCCGGGTGGGTGTAATCTTTCCAGGTCAGCCACAAAACATTCATTGCAGTACTACCTCTCCGTACGGCTCTACGCCGCGTGCTTCAAATAATTCATTGTGTACGCTGCGTTCTTCCCAGCGCCGTTTCGGTACCACGTGGCGCCGAACGACATACAGCGGACGATTCGTTACCTCCGCGTGAATGCGGGCGATGTACAGCGAAATTAATCCCAAACAGCCAAGCATAATGCCCACCAGCACCAAGATCATCATGGCCAGCAGGGCCGTTCCGGTGATGTTCCAGTGCAGCGGATCGTTCAACACAAATCGTTCAAAACTCAGGAAACTGCCAATCGGCACAGCCGTCAATAAAATGAATAATCCTAGGTAGCCCGCAAATTTCAGCGGAAAAAGGCTGTAGCCCGTGAACGTATTGATGGCCAGTTCGAACAGCTTGCGCCAGCTATAGACGGCAACGCCGTGTTTACGCGGCGGCGCGGTGAATGGAATATATTCACGCTTGAAGCCGAGCCAATCAATCAAACCTCGGGTGATGCGATCGCGTTCCGTGAGTTGTCGGAAAATGCGGATGACTTTTTTGTCCAGCAACCGGAAGTCGCTGGCGTGTGGCGTGATTTGCGTGTTCGCCACCAAATGTAATAAATGATAGAACCAGTCCGATGTCAGGCGCTTTAAGCGCCCTTCTTGCTTACTGTAGCGGCGCACCCCGATCACCACGTCGTTCCCCCGCTCCCAGGCGGCGATGAACTTTGGGATGAGCGCCGGCGGATGTTGCAAGTCGGCGTCTAAAATAATTGCTGCGTCGCCCCACGCGGCGTCCAGGCCTGCGCTTACGGCGGCTTCTTTGCCAAAATTGCGGGCGAACTCGAGTACACGCACTCGTTCGTCGCGGCCGGCCAGCTCTTGCAAGCTGTCCAGCGATTCGTCCGTGCTGCCGTCATCTACAAACACGAACTCAAATTGATAAGGTACTTTCTGCGTATGTTTGGCTAATTCTTTGTAAAGGAGCGGGATATTCAGCGCCTCGTTGTGCATGGGCACGATTATCGATATCAGCTTCCCCTCCATGCTTCTGTTCCTTTCTTTAGAACGTTAGTTGCAATCGACCACACCGCCAGCAGGCCGACCATTGCGAGGCTGCCAATGAGCAGGCTGGAAACCACCGCGCCCGGGCTGCTGTGGTGCCGCAGCATGAGCGCATAAGTGGTTAGCCCGCCCATCAGCACGACCACGGCAATGCCGTACCGGCGTAGGGCCAGGTAATAAGAAACAAAAAGATTTAGTGCGGCGATAACGCAAATCGCCAACCCCAGTTTCGGCAGCAACCCGGCCATGGCTTCGTATGACGAACCCATCAGCAGGCCAATGACCAATTTCGGAAATCCAATAAACACGAGGAGCGTGGGCACGCTGAGCCCGGCAAATAAGACGAGTGATTTCATAAGCAGCCGATGGTTTTCCTGCGGCGTTTGGTGCAGCCGGACGCTGGGCATCAATACCAGTGCGATCGACGCCGTCAGGAAGAAAATGATGCGCGCCACACTGGCCACGCCGGCGTACAGTCCGGCGGTATGCGCGTCGAAGTAGTGCTTTATCACCAAAATGTCGATGCTGTACTGCAGGGTAATGACCAGCGAGCCCACTAACACCAAGGCGCCGTAGCGCAGCTCGGGCAGCAGCAGGCGCATATCGGGTAACGCCCGGCGCTTGGCACCCTGCTTCGATTTCAATCCAAGCCGCAGCGCCCACCAGGCCACATAGGCAGCGGCTACGGCTTGGGCAAAAATCAGTCCGCCGATCGCGCCGGCCGTGCCCAGCCCCACGAGCACCAGCAGCACCGAGAACAGCAACTTGGCGCCGGCGCCAATAACCGTCGAAATAGCCGACACGCCAAACTTTTGCTTGCCGCGCACAAACGCGCCGCGGAACGTAAACGGCACGGTCGCTACCACCGACAGCATCAAAATCACAAACGGCAGCGACGAATTAAAATGCAAAAAGTGCTTGAGACTGGATTGGAACACAACAGTCGCCAGCAGCAGCGCCACGCTGATCACAAAAGCCAGCTTCTCAAACTCCAACACCACGTCGTTGCGCGCCTGCTCGTCTTGGTAGTTGGCCACGATATTGACCGTAATCAGCCCCAGCACCGACAAAAAAATACTTATTTGTAAGAAAAGTGACACGAGCGTCTGCACTTCGCCAAAAGCGCTCGGCGCCAGCAGCCGGCCCAGCACTGGGTAGTACACGTAGTTCAAAACGCCGACAACAATAGAGCCGATTAGGTATATGGCGTTGTCTCGCAGGAACTGACTCTTTCGCACTTGGCGAAGCAGGTGTTGCATGTGCCCTCCAGGGACCCTCTCACTCAAAAAATGCCACTTCATTGTGACATAGGGCCCTGGGGTTTTTGTGTTAAAAAGCTTACAGCGGACTTGCTTTTGGGCAGCCAACTAGCAGCAACTACACAAACAACACCGGCTCAACGGCATTCAGCAAGCGCTGCCGAGCCGTTTCTACGGCCGCCGCATTAGCGGCCGGGGCTTCGTCCAGCAGGTGCCAGGTGCCCCGCAAGATAACTGGGTCGATGGTAGCAACACCCCTGTCTAATGACTCTGGCCGCGTTGTGGCGGATAAACGCACACGCCCCGTTGTAGCCAGGTTATAGTCGTCGCCAACCAGTGGCACGACAAGCACATCACATCCCGTGGCAGTGTCCGGCTGGGCCTGTTGCCGTGGCGCGGCCAAGATAGCGATATGCAGCTCTTCTTCGTCGCTTGAAATGGCGTAGCAGGCCAGCAGCCGGTCGAGGAGTCGCCGGATATGTGGCTCATGCTGCGATCCTTGCATTTCGGGCTGCTGCAGCCCGGTGTATAAACGGTCGATCACACTGGTCAAATCCTCCCGGTATGTAGCCACGACTTCGCCACGGTCCCGCCCGCTGTACAGCCCATCATGCAGCCGGGCCGTCACCTTGCCGGCGAGCGCTTGGCAATAGCGGGTCCAATCTTGCTGCGCCTCGGTGCGCTGCATGACGGCTTCAAATAAATCTTCGGCACGGGCCGGTTCCTGGGAGCTGCGGTTGACGGTCCCCATCTCCAGGCGCAGCCACGCCAGGGTCGCAGTATCGTCTAAGGATAACCCGCCAGACCAGTAGGCATTCTCGAACGGATTAAGGCATTGCTCGAGCGCCTGAGCGTCCGCGGCGGTCAAACGCCGCAGCGGCGACAGCCCACCATACCAACGGCGGGCCTCATCCAGCCCGGTAATGGGGTCTGTTTCGAATGACAATGCCTGGCCTTCAACACGCTGATCTATATATTGCTCCACAACCGCGCGCAGAACCACATCGCGATGCCGTTTTCGCTGCGGAGCCAAACGCTGCGGACGGCCGCGATGATCTTCGACAAGCATTTGGAGCGTCCCCTGACCTATCTCCGACGGGTAGGCGCTGTTCTTAAGCAGCCCCGTCGGCAGCGTGATATGCCCCGCCACCACTGCGCTTTCGTCGGCGGTTACCCGGGCCATGAACAGCCCGGTGTTCTGCCGCGCTGTATCAATATCCCACAGCATGATGTCGACGCTCCGCTCGTCGCCTTCATCTTGCATGCGCGTCGGCACCGGGAACGCAACGAGTTGCGTATCTTCTACTTCGCCGTTAAACAATGCTAAAAAGGCTTGCACATGCAGATCATGCAACGGCGGATTATTCCGGCGCCGGGCCGCGGCGCGCAGCAGCAGCTCCGCCGCTTCAATCTGCTTTTCGTATGGCTTGCGCAAACTAAGCGGGACCCTGTCTGTTTCGACGGCCGTGCCCGTGCGCACCAGCGCGCGGTACAGCCCTACTGACCCAGCCGCCACCAACGCGCGCGAGCGAAGCACGACATCATTCGACTGCCGCAGTGCTATTAGGTCAAAACGGTCTTGCGCTCCGTCCAATAGCGCCTCCGGCTCCAGATCCGTCGGCGCGTCCAAGCCAATCCGCCGCCGCGATACTATCGTCATAGCCGTTTCTACTCGCAGCCAGCCGGCGGTCAGATTGTGATGTGCTAATGGCTGCATGCCTTCGGTGGCGCGCACCCAGGCATCTAGCTGCTCAACGGCGATATTCCCCAGCCCCACCTCAGCACCCTGAGCCATGTATTCAAACTGTGCCCGGGCCGCTTCGACATCACTCACTCTGGAAGCATGTCCTCGGCGTTGCTTGGCTTCAGCGGCCGCTTTTTAATGACTTCGTATCTGATGCCAGTTAAGTTCGACTCCATGTAATCGTCGTTCAAAAGATTTACGAACTTGGCCAGATCTTTCTGATTCATGATGATAATCGCGCCGCTGTCATCAACCATTAAGTCGACGCCCAGCTCCTCGGCGTGGTCAATGAGCTGCTCTTGTTTCAGCTCGCCCAACTCCAGTTTTTGCAGCTTGTTGATAAGCGTTTTGTTGCCCTCCACCGCGGATTGTAGCGTCACGCCGTCAGCAAAACTCAGCTTGTAGTTGGCCTCGATCTCCTGCACTTTTTTGTTCGCCAGCGCGTTTTTCTTGGCGTCAAAACCAAAGAGCCGGTCCAATTTTGCCTCATTGAACACATACAGGTCATCTTCGAGCACCAGCATGTGAGCTTCTGCCGGCACCTTTAGGGCCGCAGCCTGGAACGGCTTAAAGACCTTGCCGGCAACCATCCAGGTGCCATCGCCCTTCAACATTTGGCCGCCGCTCAGCGCCTTAATAAGATAGAAGGGCTGCGCCAGCTTGGGGTGCGTGACGCGTGCCATGGCGCCTTTGATGCGCTTTAAGTCGTGCTCCTCTTCGGTGAACATCTCGATTTCGCTTTCCTGCGTGCGGACCCAGTGCATCACCTCGCGCAGCTTCTCGATATGCTTCCAGGGGATGCGCTGCAGCACGCCTGCCTCGCCCTCGCCGTCGGTCAGGTCGCGCACCACGATGCCGTTTTCGGCGCCATCCAGCACTTGCTCCAGTGTATTGTCCAAAAACAATGGCTGCAGCTGTCCGGCCAACTCCGGCGCGGTTTTGGTGCGGTACACCACGTTGTTCTTATTTATCCAAAACAGCTCAATGGCCAGATCTTCTTTGTATTCGAACAAATTGTTGGCCCAGGCAAAGACGTCGCTAGGCTGGTAATCGTCTTTTGGCCCGGCCAAAATGTCAGTTTTTTCCTCTGTTTTTGGAGTTTCTTCAGGCATACTCCTCATTCTACCGGACGTTCCGGCAAAAAACTGATGTAAAAATTATGAACGCAACTGTTGCTCGCGGGCCTTGTTGGCCCAGTGATCGGCCAGCTCGTTGCCGGGGTCGTTATTATGGCCGCGCACCCACACCAACACCGCGTTACTTTCGCGGTACAGCGGACAAACTTCTTTCACGATGTCGAGATTTTTGATTTCCCCGCCCTTTTTCTTCCAACCGTTCTTTTCCCAGGCCAACGACCACTTGGTGATAACGTTAATCCAAAATTCGCTGTCGGTATAAATTTCGGCCTGCTCGCCGCCAGCGTCTTTGAGCGCGGCGATAATGGCGTAGCCTTCCATGCGGATGTTGGTGGTGTCTTTCTCGCCGCCCAAAACGGCGGGCTTCATGTCGCGGATAACGGCAAAGCCGCCGGTGCCGGGATTCGGCTCACAGCTGCCATCGGTGTAATAGACTATCATTGCAGTTATTGTAGCACCTCCGCAAATACTGCCGGGCTACTGGTTGAACTGCTCGAGCTGAATAACGTGGGCTTTGCCGCCGGGCGCCAGGTCCAAAAGTTCGCCGTTGCCAAAGTGGAAGTCGGTAAGTACGCTGCGCCACGGCCGGCCGGTAGCCGCGGCGTACGTCATTTTGCCGATGTCGCCGTGCGCCACCAGCAGCACACGGCCGCTTGCGTGCAGCGCGCGCACCTTTTCTAGCACCGTTTGCCCGCGCGCCACAAGTTGCGGAAATGTTTCGCCGCCCGGCGGATGCGGCAAATACATAATCTTCTCCGCCGGGATAATATCCGAGCCAGCATCCTCCACCGCCCACTCCGGCGTTTTGCCGGTGTATTCGCCAAAGTCGCGCTCGATAAGCTCGGGTATAACCGTCGGCTTGTCTTTCATGCCCAGCGCGCGGCGCACAATGTCGGCCGTTTCGTAGGCGCGCACCAGCGGCGAACTGTAAATAACGTCAAATGTCAGGCCTGCGTCTTTAATGCCCTGCGCCAGCTGCCGCGCTTGCTCGCGCCCCAGTTCGGTGAGCGGCCGGTCGCGGCGTCCGTTTAACAAACCCTCCGCGTTGTCTTCATTCTGCCCGTGGCGGGCCAAAAAGATTTCGACTGCCATGTGCGGTTTTAGCGGTATTCCGGATTTTCGTAATCAAACCGCGCGCCGGCGTCCCACTTGCTGCGCTGGTTGCCGTAGGCGGGCATGCCGCCGTTTTGTTTGAGCAGTTTTGCCAGGTGCATCAGGTTCCACGTCATAAAAGTGGTGTTGCGGTTGGTGAAGTCATTACTGAGGCCTGCGCGAGTGCCGTCCTCTTGCTTGTCGCCGTAGCTGGCGCCCGGGCCGGCCTCGCCGATCCATCCGGCGTCGGCTTGCGGCGGGATGACGCAGCCCAAATGCTGCAAGCTGTACAAAACATTCATGGCGCAGTGTTTGATACCGTCTTCGTTGCCGGTAATCAGGCAGCCGCCCACCTTGCCGTAGTAGGCATATTGGCCAGCTTCGTTTAATTCGCCGCTGCACGCGTATAGCCGCTCAATAATTTTCTTGGTCTGCGAGCTGTTGTCGCCCAGCCAAATCGGGCCGGCCAACACCAATATATCGGCGGCCTGCACCTTTTTGTACAGCGCCGGCCACTCGTCTTTCTCCCAGCCGTGCCCGCGCATATCGGGCCACACGCCGGTAGCGATATCCGGGTGGTCAATCGTGCGGATTACCTCTGTTTTTACACCATGCTTTTCCATGATGGTCGTGCTGATTTTGATAATCAGATCGGTGTGACTTGGCGCTGGCGACGGCGTGAGCGTGCCGTTGAAAAATAGTGCCTTCAGGCCCGTGAAGTCCCACTCTTGTTTGGTCTTGTCCGGCATACATCCTCCCGCGTTATGGTTCTATGATACCACTGGCTAGGCGGCACCACGGCGATACAAATGCAAGAATTTGTTGCGCGCCGTCAGTTCTAGCGGCGGTGCGTCGAACCGCGCGGCAACAGGGCCGTACAACATGCGTAAGCCAACGCGCGGGGCGGCAGTCGCAAACTGCGTGCATGTAATTGGCTCGCGGAACGTCGCGGCCACGATCCCGCCCGGCGCCGTAGCCTCGGCCACAGCGCGCACAAACGTTGGGTCGTTGGGCAAGCTGGGCATCATATTAAAGATAAACACCGCGCCGGCCGGCTCGCGCGCCTGCTCTACCCACGCTTGCAGCGTGCCGCCAAAGGCGTCGCCGTCCGGGACCATGCCAGCCTTAATGCCGTCGTAGAGTATGTCGGCCATCGGCTCAATGCTGACCACCCGGCGCAGGCCTAGCGCGCCGATCACCGAACGATACGCGCCGTCATAACTGCCCACGTCCAAACCAACGTCGCCCGCGGCGGCAAAATCGACTGGCTCGCCAGCGTGCGCCGCTTCGTAGCGCAACCGATCATACAGCCGCGTGGCCGACAAAGCCATTTCCGGATACGTACCCGCCCCCACAGAAACTGCGAGATCAGGCGAAGTAGTCATTTTGCGGGTTGCGGTCCAGGTGTTTAAAGGCTTCCTTCATTTCGTCGGGCGAGTTCAAACGCACAATTTTAAACTTGCCGGAGGTCTCCTGCTTTTCGTAGTCGTGCGTGATTTCGGTGATAAAGCATTGGCCCCAGTAAATCCATTTGCCGTCCAGGTTTTGCGCCAAGAAATTGCGCACCGGCGGCTGCTGGTAGACGCGGATTTTGGGCTTGCCGTGAAATTCGTAAATTTTATTCTCGACGTCTTCGAGCTTGATCGGCGTTTTGAGGTGCTTCTCGAGGTCAAGCTCCGCCGGCCAGCCTTGGTCGGGGGTGATTTGGAGGGTGTCGTTGATTTCTACTATTGAACCCATGGCTATGCCCCCCTCTTAACTATTGGAAATGATGGAAGCATTACTCGATACAATTCTTGTTGTTCTTTACTGATATCTTCCTCTAAAGAAATCGCCGCATTAAGTCGCTGAATAAGGACCTTCAGGTGTGAGTCAGTTCCCCTAAAATCGGTGTTAAAAATTTCATGGGTGAGTTCGTTCCTTAGTGGCAAAAACTTCTTCAAAAGTTCACAGTAATTATTTAGTAAATTTTGATTGTCATTACCGAAAAGCTCGTATGATCCTAGCATTCGTACCTGCTGGCCCAGGGTCAAATCTTTAGCCGCCGATCGAACATGTGAGTTATTATGGACCCTAAAGGAGCCTACCTCTCCTTCTGTAGTCGCCATAGCCAGCATAACTAGCAACGACCCGAGATTCCATTCTATCCATTGAGCATAGATACTAAATACGGCCATGAGTGATACTATGCCACCTTCTTGCTTTAGCTTCTCGGTTTCGTCAAAAAGTTCACGAACCAGTATGAACTGATCTGCCGCACGTTCTGCAAAGCGAGAGTCAACTCCACCTCTAGACATGTTCTTTTAATTCTTCAACTTTGAAGCGGGTTTGCTCTGCCGTATCCCGATTCCGCACCGTCACCGTCCCGTCTTCCAGCGTCTGGAAGTCAATCGTCACGCACGCCGGCGTCCCAATCTCGTCCTGGCGGCGGTAGCGCTTGCCGATGTTGCCGTTGTCGTCCCACATGACGGCGCCCAGTTCGCGCTTCAACATGTCGTAGACCTCGCGGGCCTTCGAAACCAGCTCGGGCTTGTTCTTCAGCAGCGGCGACACGCACGCCTTCACCGGCGCCAAATCCTTGGGCAGCTTCAAATAGACGCGCTTTTCGCCGCCGATTTGGTCTTCGGTGTAGGCATTGCACATGACGGCCATTAGGGTGCGGTCCACGCCAAAGGTCGGCTCGATCACGTGCGGCACAAACGGCGCGGAGCCGTCTTTGGGCCGGTACTCCATGTTTTTGCCGCTGTCGCGCTGGTGGTTTAACAGGTCAAAATCGGTGCGGTAGGCCAAGCCGTAGAGCTCTTTTTTGCCAAACGGAAAGTCGAACTCAAAGTCGATGGTGCGCTTAGAGTAATGCGCGCGGTCTTCCGGCGGCACCTCCAGCTCGTGGACTTTGTCGGCCGGCAGGCCCAACACCTCTTCGCACCATTTGTGCATTTGCGTGCGCCACCTTTCAAACAGTTCTTCCCACTTGTCGGGGTGGATGAAGTACTCGAATTCGGCAATCTCAAACTCGCGCACGCGGAAGATGAAATCGCGCGGGCTGATCTCGTTGCGGAACGCCTTCCCCACCTGCGCCACGCCAAACGGCACATCCGGGTAAAAGCTGTCGATGATGTTGCGGTAGTTGGTGAACATGCCTTGGGCGGTTTCGCCGCGCAGGTACACGGTGCTGGCCTCGTCTTCGACGGCGCCGATGTTGGTCTGGAACAACAGGTTGAAGCTGGCCGGGTTGGCCAAGTCGTTGCCGTCGGGGCTTTTCAGGCCCTTTTCTTGCACGGCGGCCACCATGGCAGCCAGGTCCATGCCTTTTACGTCCACGCCGGCGTCCTCTAGCAAGTGGTCCAGGCGGAAGCGCTTCTTGGTTTTAGTGTCTTCAATGAGCGGGTCGGTAAAGCCGGCCACGTGGCCGCTGGCGATCCACACTTTGGGGTTCATTAAAATCGCGCTGTCGATGCCGTACATGTCGTCGCGGCTCTCCACAAAAAACTTCCACCAGGCGTTCACGATGTTGCGCTTGAGCGTCACGCCCAACGGACCGTAATCCCACGTACCGGCTAGGCCGCCGTAAATTTCGGAGCCTTGGTAAATAAAGCCGCGGCGCTTGGCCAGGCTGGCAATGTCTTCTAAAGAAATGTCGCTCATTTGGTTTCTACCTCTTCTACGCGCGCGGGATCGCGTTGGATCCGCACATATTTGTAACGATAATCTTTTTTGCGAAGCTTGTCGATTTCATCTGCCACCCATTTCGGGTCCAGGTGGCCGCTGACGTCCTTGCTGGGCTGGTCGCGCCAAAAGGCTGTTTGCATGCCGCTGGGGGCGACGTGCAGCACCTTGGCGATGCGGCCGTCCTCGGCCATCGAGGCGGCGAGATGTCCGGCGCCGGCTTTTACAAAGTTATAAATCGGTTCTAGTTGGCGCGGCACGTACTGGCTGCTGGACGTGATAGAGATGAACTCGGGCAATTCGGCCTGTTTTTGCAGCAAGGCCCGCAGGCCAAAGACTAAACCGCGGCCGCCCACGTTCAGCATTTTTTCGATGTCCGCTTCGCTCAAGTCAGTAATGGTGCCTTCCTGGTAAAATCCAGCGGCGTACACCAGCACGTCGATTCGCGGCAAGTCTTTTACAAGCGCCGCCATTTTTTGGGGCAAGTCGGCGGCGTCTAGGTCGAGTTTATGGAACAACACACGCTGCTGCGGCACGGCCGGAGCCGTGCGACCAGTGATAACCACGCTGTCACCGGCCTCTGCCCAGCGGCGAGCCAGTTCCAAACCAAGGCCGGAAGTACCACCAATAATCAACGCGTTCATTACGCCAATTATACCTCAGGCGGGGCGCTTGGCATAGGTGTTGCGGGCGGCCAGCAGTCCTGTGTGAGCTCACTGGCAAAACGCAGCGGACCGGTATGCCGGGCAAAACCGTTGATAATTGCGGTGACGTAGCCCTCCTTGATGCCGCGATCCAGCGCGACAAGGCCGCCAAAACTCTCCGGCGTCAGTTCGTCGTACACCGCTTGCAAGCGAATTGCTCCCTGCTCGTCTTGGTAGCGTTCCAGCGGGCGGCCGGTGGCGTAGATCCAGGCCAAGGCCAACCCCGGGCCAAAGTGTGGCTCCCGCAAATAGTACCCCGCGACCATGGCAACGTCCGGCGTCAAGCCGGCCGGCACCGGCGCGTCGGCGGGCAGATCTATATAGCCCCGTACCGACTTCTGCCCTTCGCGGATAAATTGCGGCGCAATTGTCTGTACATACACGCCGCTGAGCCGGTCATGTAATCTACCAAAATGGATGGCGGTTGCCGGATTTTGCGCGGCGTCAGATGCTTTGGCCGCTTCATCTGCTTCGCGCGAGCCATCATAGCCATGGGTTGCCAGACCGTAGATGCGCCGGGCCAAGCGCTTGTGAGCGTCGGAAAACGGCTGCGTCTCAACAACCACCGTCGACAAAAGCTTGCCGGCCTCGACCGGATCGGGCATTTCGGCGGCAGCCAGGTGCGCCTCGGAAAGCAGCGTGTCGTAACTCCGGGGGTGCGGCGCCATGTACATAACGTCTTTCCCGTCGCCGGCCGGACTCGGCCGAGTCAAAATCGCACTGCCCATATGCTCCTCAAACCCGCGCTCATCCGGCGGCAAGCCCTGTAAGCCGCCGTTCAGCCACGCTAAATTATCCTTAAACGTCGCGTAGTCCACACTACCCAGCCAATGCATGGCAGTTTCGGGGGTGGCAAAGGTCTTGGCAAGTGTGGCGCGGTCCCAGCCGGGGCCCACGCTATGCATGTTCTCTTGCATACTTCTATTTAAACATGAGTTTGCAGCATGGTGCGCACCATTGGTGCCACGGCCGCCACCAGCCCGGGGCTGCCCTGCACTTTAGCGAGCACCTGCGGCGGATTGCCGGCAAAACCGAGGCGCAAAAACTTGATGTGGTCGGCGCTAAAGCGGCCGCTGGCGTGCGGCGTAAAGCCCATACTGTCGAAGCTGAAGTCGTATTTGGCGCCGGCCTGCAACTTTTCGCCGGCAGCGTCGGTCTGCAAGTTGGGCGCGTGGCCGCCGAGCGCGAGCAGCTGCACCTGGAACCAAAACTGGATGAGCGGCAACGGCAGACCAGCGTCGTCCAGCGCGGCAAAAGTCAGCTGCAGCAGCTCAAAATAGTCGGCTTCGGCTTGGTCCTCGGTTATTTTGTTGAGCTGCTTGATGAGTTCATAGCCCAGCATGGTGCGATCCAAATCCTGCACGATGTGCCCGTAATATTTTTGCAGCCGGGTAGAAACCAGCGTACCCAGTTCGCTTCTGCCCTGGATAAACGTAATAGTACTCACGCTAAACAGCTCGATGCCGCCGGCCAGTTTGGACTTGACCCGCCGCACACCCTTGGCCAGCAAGCGCAGCTTGCCGTACTCCGGCGTCAGCATGGTTAGAATGCGGTCGGCCTCGCCGTAATCGGTGCGATTCAGAATAATGGCCGTGGTGACGAGTTGCTTCATGTCTGGCCTGGCGCGGCCGCAGCGTGCTCGCGCACCGCGCGCAGCAGCCGCTGCAAACTGGTGCGTGGTTTGTACAAGATAGCCCGCACGCCGAGGTCGGCTTGTAGGTTTTCGGCAACGGCCGCGGTATGCGTGGGCGGCAGCATACTGTGCACGATCACCGGCACCGCCTGCCACTCGGGGTACGAGCGAAACTCATGCAAAAACTCTAAGCCGCTGTGACGAGGCAGCTGGAGTTCGAGTATGACAATGTCAGGCAGCTGTTTGTCGGCGGCGTCCACCGCGGTTTGAGCGCCGGTAGCGTGGGCCACACTATGGCCCGCACGCTGCAGCGCTTCGGTGTACGTTTTGGCGAGTAAGGTGTTAGGTTCGAGCAATAAGACGTGCATAGTGGGTACAAATATTATACAAGTTGCAATTGCCGGCTTGGTTGGAGCGTAGCCGCCAGGCCGCCGTGGCGCAAGTAGCGGCCGACGCGCAAACGGCTGTCCATGGAGCGCAGAATGGTGTCGGCCACAAACAAACCGGCGGCGCTGCCGCTGCCGAGCTCGGTAAATGGCTGCTTGGCCTTACCCACCAAGTCTTGAGCGCGGCGCCAGGCCTCGGCGCTCACCGTTTGGTGCGTGCCGTACATGCCAGCCACGATGCCGTGCGGTGTGCGGTGTGCGGCCAGCAGCACCAGCGGCCGGCGGCGCGAAGGCGTTTCGACGGCCGCCTGCGCCTCTACCAGCGCAAAGCCTAGGCTGAGCAGTGCCGCCTTCAGCCCGCGGGCATTGCTCATGACCGGGCCATATTTGCCGGCGGTTTCAATCTCGACGTCCACGCCGTACTGGCGGGCAAAGCCGTGCAGGTCGTGTGCGGCGTCCACCAACAGAGAGGACACCGAAACCGGCTCCAACTCGAGCTGTGTCTGCGTTCGCAGCAGCTCGAGGCCCAACAAATAGCTATCTACAAGCAGCAGTGCCGCGTCGGCTTGCGTCGCGATCGTGGCGGCGTCTACCGGCTGGCCGCCGGGCACGCTGCCCAACTCGGCATGCCGAGCAATAATCGCCAGCGGCACCTTTAGCTGCTCGGCCACCGAAACAAGCAACTCGTTTGCCTCCGGCCGCGCGCTCACATCTACCGCCATTGTTCCCTCCTGCTATAGCCAGTATAGCACCAGAAAACTACTTAAGGCGAGAATGACAGATTTGGCAAAATGATGTTGTTGAAGTCCGGCTCGAAGTTCTGCGATTCGGTAGAAATAAGCATGGTCAGGTTGCGCAGCGGTATGACGATGACCGTCCCCTGGTTGTGCGTAGAGATTTGACCGTCGATGCGCGACCCAACCACGCTCGGCACCTTCGGTAAGCTGTAGGGCGCCACCGTAACCTTCTTGGCCTGTACCTGGGCGTCATAGAGCTGCAAGGCGCTGGCGTAGCTTTGGCTGATCACCTGGATGCGCAGCGCGTAGGCAGCGTCCTGGTTCTGAATGTCGCCGACGACGTCAGGCATAAAGTAGGCGCTCAGCGGCGTGGCGGAGTTCTGAATGACGTAGCCGCTCCAGGTCTTGGGATAGTGCGCGGTAATGCTGCCGTATTGCGACGGGCCCACAAATTGCTTCAGCGGATTTTTGGCCTCTTCGGCGTATTTAGTGGCGTCGCTGGCCTGCGTGGCTTTTACCGCGGCCGACGCGGCGATGGCAGACTTGCGGTCGCTGTGGTCTTTGTAGTCCTGCCGGCTGCTAAACGCCCAACCGCCAAACGATATCGCCGCAATCAACAGCACCGTTGCCGCAATCAGCGGGATCAGCAGCATATTCATATAACCGCCTTGGCGATTCGTCCTCATACCGCTCATGGTAGCGGAAGTTCCAGCGCAGTGCAAGCCCGCCCCTCAGGCTCTCACTTATATTCGTACAAATACACGGCATCGCGCTCGACTACCGCTTTTTTGTCGGGAATCTGGAACGCGAAACTGGCCAAGCGGACCGGGTGCTTGTGCCACTGCTGCCAGCGCGCCACGGCTTGGTCGAGGCGCTTCATCTGGTACTGGATCATAAAGCTGAAAACGCCGTCAGCCGCCGGCCACTTTGTGTAAAAATAGTTGCCCCAGATAATCTTCACCTGTTTGCGGTAGCGGCGGGTGCGGAACCACGACACAATCACCAAAAACAGGCTCAGCTCGATGCCCACCACGTTGAGGCCGCGCTTGGCGCCCTCGACCAAAATTCGGCCGTCGCCGGAGCCGAGGTCCAAAAGTGTTTGGCCGGGCTTCAGGTCGAGTAAATCCAGCGCCGAATTCATGTTGAGCCGAAGCGTCGGCACATACGGCGGCCCGAACAACACCGGCAGCCCAAAGCTGGCAACCACCACCAAAACGACGGCGACGGCCAACCAAACCAGCAGCGTATCAGGCATTGCCGCCAGCTTGCAGCTTAAGCTTGGTGATCTTGTTTTCGGCTTCTTGCAGGTGCGCTTCGAGCATCGCCGCCAGTTTCAGGCCCTGCTCGTATAGCTTCACCGCTTCGTCCACTTGGATGTCCGGACGTTGCAGCGCGGCCAATATACTTTCGAGTTCGGCGCTGACGGTCTGGTAGTCGGCTTGTTTGCTCATGTCTTCTCCATAGTAACCCGTTTTACTTCGGCCGTCACGCGCGAGTCGGCGAGCGTAATGGCGAGCTCGTCGCCCGCAGCCAGCTGGCGGCCGCTGCCCACCAGCGCCGTACCTTTTCGCACCAAGGCGTAGCCGCGCCTAAGCGCCGCATTCGGGTCAAACGCGTTCAGCAGCTGCCGTTGCAGCCGCAATTTTTGGCCGGCCGCGGCCACGCTGTGCTCAGCGGTTTGCCGGGCAAATTGCACCGCAACCCCAAGCTGAGTACGAGCGTCCTGCACTGCCCGCAGCGTGTCGCGGTGCAGTTCGGCGCGCAGCGTTTTGAGTTCGGCCAGCACGTGCCGACGGTCGGGCACTAGCAGCTCGGCAGCGTTGCTCGGCGTGCTGGCACGCTGGTCGGCAGCCAACTCGGCCAGGCTCAAATCTATTTCATGACCGATGGCAACCAGTGTCGGAATACGGCTGGCGGCAACGGCACGCGTCACTTGTTCGGTGCTAAACGCGGCCAAATCCTCGGCACTGCCGCCGCCACGCGTCACCACCAGCACGTCCGGCGGATCGGCCAATTGATTAAGCTGCTCAATTGCGGCAGTTATTTGCGCCGGCGCGGCATCACCTTGCACTTGCACGTCCACCAGGGTAATGTCCAGACCGCCCCAGCGGCCCTTCAGCACCTTCACAAAATCGCGGTAGGCGGCCGACTCGGCCGAGGTCACCAGCCCAACGCGGCGCGGCGGATACGGCAACGGCCGCTTGCGGGCCGGGTCAAACAGGCCTTCGGCCGCCAGCTTCTGCTCCAATAAAGCCGCTGCTTTTTTGATGCTGCCCTCACCCACCGGCTTCATGCGCAATACGTTCACGCTAAAGCCGTATTGCGGATGCAACCGCGGATTGCCCTGCACCGCCAGCAACATGCCATCCTCCAGCGGCCCGGGCAGCATATACACCGTGCCAAAAAAGCGCACCGTAGCTTCATCGTCTTTCAGGTCAAAGTACACCCAGCGGTTTTTGCTAACACGAAAATTGGCCAGCTCGCCGGTAACGGTTACTGCCGGATAGGCGTACTCGAGCGTCTGGTTCAAGAGGGCTACGAACTCGCTGACGCTCATCGCCAGCTCAGGCTCGTTCATGCCTGCCGCTCCTGCGACTGCAAACGCCTGAGGCTCTGGTGGTACAAAACATAACCGGGCGGAATCTGGATGAGCGTGCTCAGCACGCGGTACATGACCGTTACCGGCAGGCTGAGCGCCGGCGAAATGCCCGCGGCGGCCAGCACGCCGGTCATCAGCGCTTCGTAAATGCCGACGCCGCCGGGCAGCACCGAAATAAGCCCGGCAAAGTTCGCAACAGCGTAGGCCAAAATAATCGCGCCCAAATTCACCCAGGTGCCAAAGGCCACATACACCACGTACACCGTCAAAATTTCGGTGCAGTTAGCAATCAGCGACCAAAAAAACGGCGACTTGAGCTCGCGGTAATTCTGCTCAACAATCTTGTAGTTATTGTGCAGCTCCAGTGCTATGCGCTCGATGCGCGCGATGCCAATCGTTTCCGGCGTAGCCGGGCGGAAAAAATGAATAACGCGGTTCAAAAACTGCGTCACCGCCGTCAGCGTCACATGAATGCGCCGCTCCGACCCAATAATCATTACAAAGGCGCAGGTGCCTACCACCAGCAACGTGCTCAAACTGCCGGCGGCCAGCACCACCAAATTGCTCGCCCGGCCGTGTATAGCCATGAGAAACAGCCCAATAATCAGCAAAATCTCAAACGAAATAAACAGCAAAATGAGCTTCAGCAGCTGGATAATCGTGGCTTTGCCGCCGGTGATGTCGTCGTTCTTCATGCGCAGGCCAAAGTACGAAATGCCGCTCACGCCGCCGCTCGGGAACACGTGGTTCACAAAGTTCAGCTCCAGCGCCACGCGCAGCACAAAGCCGTAGGTCAGCTTATTTCCCACCAGCCCAAACAGGAACTGATATACCCGCGTTTGGGCGTGGTAATTCAGCGCTTGTAGCGGCAGCATCAAGAGCAGCACGTAAATATTTACCTTGGCCAAATTGTTAAAGGTGTCGATAATCTGGTGGCGGATGGCATACACCAGCACCACCAAGGCCGTAACGGTCAGGACGTTGACGATGACTTTCCAGTTGCTGCGCAGGAACGAGCTTTTGCTTTTCGACATATAAGGCCATTATACTAATAATTAGAAAATGGTATATAAAACTGCGTTTATCCTAGGCCGCACCCCGGCAATTGGCCGCGCCGAGCTAGAGAGCTTATATGGCGCCAGCCAGCTTACGGCCGCCGGCGATTACGCGGTGCTGTCGAGTCTAGCCCCTACCGACGTGGCCTTTGCCCGCCTGGGAGGCACAGTTAAATTGGCCTCGGTTGTCGCCGCGGTTGTCGGACATGACTGGCGCGCCGTGCAGGCCGAGCTGTCCCGCCGGGCCATCGCTCTGGCTCAGGATATCGACGAGGGCAAAATCCAGCTCGGCCTGAGCGTGCATGGCCTCGATGTCGGCGCCCGCCAACTGCTGGCCGCCGGCCTGGAGCTAAAAAAAGCGCTGCGTTCCCACCACTACTCCGTGCGCCTCACGCCCAACCAGGAGTCGGCTCTCTCGAGCGCTCAAGTGCTGCACAACCACCTCACCGGCCCGCGCGGCATGGAGCTGCTGGCTATCCGCAGCGGCGGTGAAACCGTGATTGCCCGCACCATCGCCGTGCAAGACATCCCAGCCTACGCCGCCCGCGACCAGGGCCGCCCTAAACGCGACGCCTTTGTTGGCATGTTGCCGCCCAAGCTCGCGCAAACGATCGTAAACCTGGCCACCGGCCCGCTTACGCCGTCGCCCGAGCAGAGCGTGCTCGACCCTTTCTGCGGCACCGGCGTCATACTGCAAGAGGCCGCCCTCACCGGCTACGGCACCTACGGCACCGACTTGGAGCCGCGCATGATTGATTTCTCGCAGCAAAACTTGGCCTGGCTGGGCGAACGCAGTCGGATCAGCCAATCACTGCTTGAGATTGGCGACGCCACGACCCACCACTGGCAGCCGGGCTTCGCGGTCGTTGCCAGCGAGACCTACCTCGGCCGCCCGCTCAGCTCTTGGCCAAAACCCGAAACGCTCAGGGATATCATCGGCACCTGCAACGTTATTATTGAAAAATTCCTATCTAACATGGCTTCTCAAACACCGAAGGGTTTGCGCCTCTGTTTGGCCGTGCCCGCCTGGCGCAGTCCCGACGGCCGGCTGCACCGCCTTCCCCTGCTTGACCATCTCGAGAAAATGGGGTACAATCGAGTGAGTTTTGAGCATGCCCGCGAGGAACAACTGGTCTATTACCGGCCAGAGCAATTGGTGGCCCGCGAGCTACTCGTAATAACAAGGAACTAACAGATGTCACACGTAAAAGCAGGTGGTACTTCCAAAAACACTCGCGACAGCGTCGGTCAACGGCTTGGCGTTAAGGTTTTTGGCGGCCAAAAAGTCCGCAAGGGCCAGGTTATCGTGCGCCAGGTGGGTCTCACCAAGCGCAGCGGCGACGGCACCAAGGTGTCCCGCAACTTCACCGTGCACGCTCACCGCGATGGCGTAGTCGCCTTCAAGACGCGCCGCGTGCGCCGCTTCACCGGCAAGACTGTCCGCCGCACCGAAGTCACCGTCGAGTAAGTAGCTCGCAAACCAAAACAGCCCCTTTTTGGGGCTGTTTTTATGTCTTTCGGTTACTAACGGGGATAGACCGTCGGGTGGCCAGGCTGCGGCACTGCCGGTTGGACCCAGCCATATTCCTGGCCTAACGGCGCTGCCGGCAGACCCTCGGGAGCGGTTGGCGTTTGCGGTCGGCCAGCTACGGCGCTAAGGTCGTATGGGTTAGTCGCATTCGGGTTCCATGGGTTAACCGCATCGTATGCCTGGCGATTCCGGGCCGCATCAATCCCCGCTTGCATGCGCGGCGGCAGTTGGCCGCTGGCTTCGAAGTTGTGGCGCTCTAACACGTCAGCATCCGGGAACATCCGCAAGAAAGTTCCCACGCGCACGCTCTTTTCCTGATGCGTTTCGTAGCGCATTTGGCCGTTTTCGGCCCGCACCATGTAGGGCTTCATCTGCTGTGCTGGTTCATACACAGGTGCCCAGGGGTCAACCCGGTAATTGTTGGAGTGGCCATACTGCGCCTGCAAATAGCCGTCCGAGATCAACTCCTGAACAGTCGGCTGCTGCACGTACTGCATAACCTCAGGCTGTGCTTGCACGCCGCTCTTGCCCGTTAACCTGCCGAGCCAACCAGCAACCTTAGCCCTCGCGGCTTGCACCCTCTCGCCAAACGCGGACGTTGCGCCGGGAGACCCTTCAAATGCTGGTGCGAAAGCTGTCATAAGTAAACATTAGCACAAAGTACGTTCTCAGTCAATTTAGTGTTGTTGTACTTTTGGCAAACTACGCGCTTACACAGTGGCGACACGCCACGCGCTAACCTTTTTTTTGCAGGAAGGGTCTAAGAAAGGCCCAGGTGGGCCTTGATGCGGTCGATAACGTCAGTAATAACCACTTGGGATTTCACCAGGTATTCGTCAACGCCCATGCTTTCGGCGCGCTTGCGGTCGCTTTCCTGGCTCAGTGCGGTCAGCATGATAATCTTCATGTTGGCGGTTTCGGGCGTGTTGCGCAAAATGTCGAGCACATCGAAGCCGCTCACCTTGGGCATCATAACATCGAGTAGCACGAGGTCTGGGTGGAAGGTGGTGGCCGCCGCCAAAGCTTCTTCGCCGTTGGAGACACGCTTAACGTCAAAGCCCTCGGCCTGCAGGCGAACGAGATACACGCCCGCTAAGGCGTCGTCGTCCTCCACAAACAGAATGCGCTTGGGATGCTGCGGGGCGGTCGTATCAGGAGTGGCACTCGATTCCATAACTTAACGCTACCGTATTGGCCTTACTTTTGCAACAAACTTGCTATGAAACCCTTGAACATCGGGTGCGGACGGTTCGGACGGGATTTAAACTCGGGGTGGAACTGACTAGCCATGAAGAACGGGTGTTCAATGCCCTCGATCATTTCTACCAGGTGGCCGTCCGGGCTCAAGCCCACCGCCTTGATGCCCCAGCTTTCGTACTGGTCGCGGTAGTCATTGTTGCACTCGCCGCGGTGCCGATGGCGCTCTACGATGTCGGTTTCGCCGTAGGCCTTGGCCGCCTTGCTGCCCTTTTCGATGATGCAGGGATAATTGCCCAGGCGCATGGTGCCGCCGGTCAGTAGCTTGTCGTGCTGGTCGCTCATGGTCACGATCACGACGTTGTCGGAGTTCGGATTCAGCTCAAAGCTGGAGGCGTCTTTGACACCGTGGTTGCGCGCCGCAGCGATCACACCCATTTGCAAGCCCAGGCACAAACCCAAATACGGCACTTTGTGCTTCAAAGCGTACTGAGCAGCCTTAATTTTGCCTTCCAGGCCGCGCTCGCCAAAACCGCCAGGCACCACAATGCCGTCCAGGCCTTTCAGCGCTGGGATGATGTCCTTGCCCGCCTCGTCGTATTCCTCGGCCGGAATCCAGTGCAGCACCAGATTGGTGTCGTTCCACCAGGCGGCCGCACGCAGCGCTTCAAACACGCAAATGTAAGCGTCGAAGTTGTCCATGTACTTGGCCACCACGCCGACGTTTACGGTGCGGTCGAAGTGCTTCATCGAGCGCTCCACCATCTCGCGCCACGGGCGCAAGTTGGCCTTCGGCGTCTTGAGTTGCAACTGCTCGCAAATAACATCGGCCAGACCGGTATCTTCCAGTGTCAGCGGCACCTCATAAATACTGGGGGCGTTGGGTAGAAGCGCAATGGCTTCTTCGCGCACGCCAGTAAACAGGCTGAGCTTGCCTTTTACTTTGGGATTGGCAGGCTGCTCGCTGCGGCACACCAAAACGTCTGGGGCGATACCCAGGCCGCGCAGCTCGCGCACGGAGTTCTGCGCCGGCTTCGTCTTGGTCTCTTGGCTGGCCGCCAGGTATGGCAGATACACCACATGCACGTACAGGCAATTTTCACGGCCGACGCGAATGCCCAGTTCGCGGATCGCTTCAATAAAGCTCAGGCTCTCGATGTCACCCACCGTGCCGCCGATCTCTACGATATGCACGTCAAAATCACTGCCGGCGTCCTTAATGAACTCCTGGATCGACGCGGTCAGGTGCGGAATAATCTGCACGTCTTCGCCGCCGTACTTGCCGTCGCGCTCGTCTTTAATGACCTTAAGGTACACACGGCCGCTCATCAGGCTGCTGCTCTGCGTCAGCTCTTCGTCTATAAAGCGCTCGTAGTGGCCGAGGTCAAGGTCGGTCTCGGCGCCGTCTTTGGTCACAAAACACTCGCCGTGCTCGCGCGGATTCAGCGTGCCAGCGTCGACATTCAGATAAGGGTCACACTTTTGGAGATTAACGTGCAGGCCGCGGGCCTTCAGCAAGTTGGCGATTGAGGCGGCGGTGATGCCCTTCCCGAGCCCAGAAAGTACTCCACCCGTAACAAAAATATATTTCGTCGCCTTCGGCACGTCCGCAGCTCTCCTCTTTACTTTAGTAAATCCTACCCTATGTTAATGCTTGTGGCAAGCGTATTCTTGACGGGGCAAGCGTCACCCTTGTTATTTATCTTTCACGAACTGGATGGCGGCGTCTTTTTGCGGATCTTGGCCGGCCTTAATCTGGTCTTGGGTGATCTTTACTTCGTGGTCGGGTGTTATGCCCTTTTTGTCGATGTTCTGGCCGTTGGGGCGGTACCAGCGGGCAATGGTTACCTTCATCTCGGTGCCGTTTGGCAGCTGCATAATTTGCTGCACACTGCCCTTGCCGTAGCTCTTCACGCCGTAAAGGGTGGCCACGCCGTTGTCGTGCAGCGCGCCGGCGGTGATTTCGGAGGCGCTGGCGCTGCCTTCGTCAATCAAAACCGCCGTGGGCAGGCCTTGCAACAGGTTATTGCCGGTTGCTTCTTCTGTGGAGATGACGGTGCTGCCGCGCTTCTGCTGCAAAATCGTGTCGCCCTGCTTGAGCCACAGGCTCGAGACATCCACCGCCGCCGTAACCAAACCGCCGGGGTTACCGCGCAGATCCAGCACCACGCCCTTTACGTTCTTGCTCTTAAAGTCCTGGGCTGCTTTGTTGGCAAGCTGAGCGGTGTCGCTGCTAAACTGGTTGATCTTGATGTAACCGATGTTGCCGTCCAGCACTTCGCTAGTGACGCTCGGCACTTTAATATCGTCGCGAGTGATGGTAAAGCTGAGCGTGTCGGTTTTGCCGCGCACCACCTTAAGCGCCACCTTGGTGCCCTTGGGCCCGCGGATCTTGCTCACGGCGTCATCAATCGACATACCCGCCGTCGACTTACCGTTAATCTCAGTGATAATATCTTGCGGCTGCAGGCCAGCGTTCTTGGCCGGCGTGCCATCGATGGGTGCCACGATAATCAGATTGTTCTGCGGGTCCTGCCCCAGCTCGGCGCCGATGCCGCTAAACGTGCCGCTCAACTGGTTATTAAAATCTTTGGCGCTCGTGGTATTAAAGTACACCGTGTACGGATCGCCGGCAGCCTGCACCAGCCCAGCCTTCATGCCGTCTAATAGTTTGTTGGGGTCGAGCGTGCCGTCGTAGTTGTCCTTCAGTGAGTTATACACCTGCGTCACGCTCGAGTAATCCAGCGCAGACGGTAGCGCCGCATTCTCACTCTGCAGCGACGAAAAGCTTAAGCGCCCGCTGCCCACGGCCAGCCCCAGGCTGAACACGCCGACGACGCCCACAACAACTCCCGCAATAATCAGCCCCGGCTTAACCCCGCGCTTACCCAACAACTGCCGTATACTCTGCACTCTGTTCCCTCACTTTTAGCTTATGCTCGTTACCCATTAGTATAGCAAGCCAGCTGGAGTTTCGGCTAAGAAAATCAACTAAAAGTGCAGGAAGACAAGGCCGGTGGTGTAGCGCCAGCCTTCACTGTACTGACCGGTCAACTGTTGGTTGTACTGTTGTACGTAAATCTGCGACTTGTCGGGGCTCACGGCCTCAACCCACATGGCGTGGCCGTAGAAGCCGGCGTTGCTGATGGCCACCGTGCCCGCCTCGGGGTTAGAGTCAACCGGGATGCCGTAGGCGCGAGCGTCTTCGTCCCATTGGTTGGCGTTGCCAACACCGCCCCAGTAGGGCATGTCGTGGTCGGTCTTGCCCTGCAAGTACGCCTGGTGCACTTTAAAGGCGGTAAACGATACGCACTCGCGGTTGTACATGCCCCACGGGTCAATAAAGCTGTCTTGCGGCGCGTTATTCCAGGCGTCGGGGTAGCCGCCGTGGTCGGGGCTGTCCTTGAAAGTACCGATGTTATAACGGGCGTTTAAGATAGCTTGCTGCTTGCGCAGGTCGCCGATCTTGCTCTGGTTGGCGGCAATTTGCTGGTTAAATGTAGCCTGTTCGCTCTGGTTCTTAGACAAAAGCGCGTTCTGAGCCGCCTGGGCGCTGTCCAACTGCGAGCGCTGGTTCTGCAGGTCTTGCAGCAGCTGGTCGATGGCTAGCTTCTGCTTCTTGAGCTCGCTTTGCAGGGCGTTTATTTTCTTCAGCGTGTCCTGGATCTTGTTCTGGACATTGGTGCGATACTGCTCTTTGTCGACAAAGTCGCTCAAGTTGCCGCTGCTCGCCAACATCTCTAGCGTGGTGGGCTGGCCGTCGACGTACATGGCCTTAATATCACTGCCCAGCACCGCTTTTTGCTGATCGAGCTTGTTCTGATTGTCGATAATCTGCTGCTGCAGCGCGGCCTGCTGTGCCAGGTTCGTGTTGATCTTGGACTGGAGGTCGTTAATTTGCGCCTGCAACTTATTAATGGCGTCCTGGTAGCTGCTCGCCTGGTTCATGAGGTCGCTCAGCGAGTTCTTGGCGCCGGCGTTCTGCTGCTGCAATTGAGCGATTTGGTCATCAAATTGGTCGGCGCGCGCGTTCGGCACAACCGCCAGCGTCACGGCCAGCAGCGTAGCAACGGCCAGCAACGGCAACGCACTCGCGCGCCATGACAGTTTTTTTGCTATTCGTTTTTGTTTTTTCATATGGCGTAAACCACTCGTGCTTTCATCATACCACGCTCCCCCTTGCGGTCAAGATTGCCCTCTGTTACTTGGGGTATTTGTGTTGTATTGATTACGTTCTTTGGGAACTATTTCGTCGTTTTGAATTTGAGATACCGCCGGGTCGCAACGGTAGATGAAGCGGCTCCAATAAGTATACCAAGCGCTAGTTGCATGGTCAAAAGCTGCCAGAAATGCCCGTTAAAGTAGGTCGAGGCATAATTAATATCAAGCAAACCCAAGCTGGTCGCCTGCAGCGCCGAGCTGCTCGCCACAAAGAGCGAATGGATAAGCAGCACACTCACCAGCGCCGAAATAACCCCATACAAAATCGCCTCCACCACAAACGGCCCGCGGATGTACGACGTACTAGCCCCCAGCAGACGCATAATTGTCAGCTCGTCGCGCCGGTTAAAGATCGCCATTTGGATGGTGTTAAAGATAATCAGCACCGAAATCACCGCAAACACCACCACTGCCACGATGCCGGCGCGCTTCATGAGATCCGTCGCGTGGGCAATCTTGTCGATAGCCGCTTTGCGGTCGCCATTGTATGAGATCTGATCGATAAGCGGCGTGTATTTTGCCTGCTCCAGCGCCTGCTGAATCTCCGGGATGCGGTTTAAATCCCACGGTTTGACGCGGATCGTCGCCGGGATGGGGTTGTCCGTTTCGTTAATGGCGCTCAAAAGCTGCGTGTTGCCGGCGTTCTGCTTCTTGTAGGCTTCTAGGGCTTGCTCTTTATTGAGGTACGTCACACCTTGTACGTTCGACAGTCCGCGCAGGCTGGCCAGCAGGTTGTCGACGTCAGTCTTCGGCGCGCTATCTTTGAGGTACACCGACACGTCGATTTTAGCGGTAATTTGGGCAATCGTGTTACTGAACGTCGCGTTCGTAATTACCGAGAACAACACAATCGTCAGCGTAATAATCATCACTGCCATGGCGGCAATGCTCAGCCAGGCGTTACGGACGAAATTCGTAGCGCCCGTTTGAACGATGCGGGAAAACGTAATAAATTTGCGGTTCATAGCTTATATTGCGCTCCGGCCCGGTCGCTAGCGATTTGACCGTGCTGGATGGTCACGACCCGCCGCTTCAACCTGTTCACAATCTCTTGGTTGTGGGTGGTCAAAAGTACCGTCGTGCCGTAGTGGTTAATCTTTTCCAACACCTTAATGACATCCCAGGCGTGCTTCGGGTCAAGGTTACCCGTCGGCTCGTCGGCGATCAAAATCTTGGGTTGGCGGACAATGGCGCGAGCGATGGCCACGCGCTGGCGCTCGCCGCCGGAAAGCTCGGCCGGCATGCGTTTTTCTTTGCCGCGCAAGTTTACAATTTCCAGCACCTTCGGCACTGTGGCTTTAATTTCGTGGTTAGTGGCGCCCACAATTTCTAGGGCAAACGCAATATTTTCAAACACCGTGCGGTTTGGCAGCAGCTTGAAGTCCTGAAACACCACGCCGATCTTGCGGCGCAGCAACGGAATCTCGCGGTCCTTCAACTTGTCGTAGTCAATACCGCCCACAATAATTTTGCCGCTGCTCGGCTTTTCCTCGCGCGTTAGCAGGCGCAGGAGCGTCGTCTTGCCGGCGCCGCTTTGCCCCACCACAATCACGAACTCCTTTGGCTCAACGTGGAGGCTGATGCGGTCCAAAGCCGGAGTAGCCACCTTGCCATATGTCTTCGTTACCCTGTCCAACAGAATCATTAGAACTATAATAACAAACTCTGGCGCCAGATGCTCGGCTTTAGCCAGCAAAAACGCAGGTCTTATCGAGGTGCAAAAAACGAATTTTGAATGTCGGCCGGGAACGGCTGGGCGCCAGCAATGGCAAACGGCGGGATGATGGTGGCAATACTTGCACCATCGCGCACGCTCAAACCAGAGCGCTCCGGCATGAGCGTCAGCGCGCCCAGTACGTGCAGCCCGGCGTGCACCAGCGGCTCGTCGCCGATCCTCGCTTCAAAGTGCGCCCAGGTATGCGCGCTCCACACCGGCGGCGAAGTGGCAACGGTAGCAAGCGGGCTCGCCGGATCGTCCACATACTCCGACATGAGCGGCAGATTAGCCGCGCGGTGATCCGGGGTTTTCAGATATGGCTCGCGCCCCTGCAGGCCGGCATACACGCAGAACGCGCCCATGACCAGCGCCATGCCATACACATTGCCGGGGGCGTTGCCGCGGCTCAGCGGCAGTACTTCTTCGGTGACCCATTTGGCGGCGTCGGGCATGACTTTAATCGGCAGGCGTGGCCGGGCGGCCGGATTTTTCGGTGCGTACTTAGAAATGACGTCGTGCCAGCCGGCGTCAAATTCGGTTAATGTGCGGCCTGGCGGCTGCGCGGGTTCGGGCTCAGCACCGTTCGCGCGGCGATTCCATTTCATGCAAAAAGCGCCTCTTTACGGTATAAATTATACAATAAAAAGCTATATGTATCAAACTTAGGTGCTAAGCGTGGCGTTCTTCGTTAGATACGCGTCAATCAACGGATCCAAGTCGCCGGCCAAAACACTTTCCGGATCGCTGCTTTCGTAGCCGCTGCGCAGATCTTTGACCTGCTTGTACGGATGCAGCACATAGTTGCGTATCTGACTGCCGAACTCGTTGGCGCTGCTGGGGCCCTTTAGCTCGCCGATTTTATCCTTGTGCTGTTCCAGCTGCATCTGCGTCAGCCGCGAGCGCAAGATGGTCATAGCCGTTTCTTTATTCTGTAGCTGCGAACGCTCGTTTTGGATGGCCACCGAGATGCCGGTAGGCAGATGCGTCACCCGCACCGCACTGTCGGTGGTGTTTACGCTCTGGCCGCCATGGCCGCCGCTGCGGTACACATCGATGCGCAAGTCTTTGTCGTCCAGCTGCACATCTTCCGGCCGATCAATCTTGGGCAGCACGTCCACTTTGGCGAAGCTGGTCTCGCGCGAAGCGGCCGAGTTAAACGGGCTGAGCCGCACCAGCCGATGCACACCGTGCTCGCCTTTCAATTTGCCATACACAAACGGGCCAGAAATCTCGAGCGTGACACTCTTGATGCCGGCTTCGTCGCCGGACGATTCATCTATTGTCTTCACTTCCAGCCCGCTTGCCTCGGCCCAGCGCACGTACATTCGCTGCAGCATGCCGGCCCAGTCCTGGGCGTCGGTGCCGCCGGCGCCGGCGTAAATGCTCATTATCGCGTCGTAGTCGTCGTATGGACCGGCAAATTTCAGCTCGTCCTTCAGGGCTACAAAGCGTTCGATCAACTCCGTAAGCTGGGCACTCAAGTCGGCGCGCATGCTCTCGTCATTCATCGCTAGCAGTTCTACCAGGTCGTCAATCTCTTGCCGCAGTTTCACCCACGGCCGCACGCGCCGCTCAAGCTTCGCTTGGCGCTTCGCCGTTTCTTGAGCCTTGTGCGGCTGCTGCCAAAAGTCCGGTCGGGCCGTTTCGTCGTCCAGCTCTTTTTTATCAGCCAGCAAACGCGCAAGTCCTGCCCGCTCGGCAGCCGACGCCACCTCTGTTTGCAAGTCACGCGCTTGTTCGCTCAGATCATCCATTACTTATATTATAGACGATTTGGCGCCTACTAGCGGCCGCCGCGCTGCTACAACATAAAAAATGCACCTAGACTATTGAATTTGTATAACTTTTATGTTAAAGTTTACCATATGGAAACTCCTGCTTCCCCGCTCGCACCCACCCCTGTTATGCCTACCGAAGGCATGCCGCCAGCCGAGGCTTTTACCCCCCCTGTTGTTGCCGAGCAAGCTGAGCAGCAAAACGCGTTTAGCCGCTTTGCCGGCTTCGTCGGCCGTGTAGCCCGTGCCGGCTACGTAAAACTGGGCATGGCGCAAGCCGGTGTTGAAGCAGCTCCTTCTAGCGCTCCCCCCGAAACCCTACCCGACGCTGCCGTTGAAGCCTTTGACGGCGCCGTTGACGCTCGGCCGAATATCCTTCGCCCAGGCCGCCGCCTGGCCTGGAAGCTTGGCGTCGCTGCCGTAAGCGCGGTTGCCTTTAGCGCCAAAGCCTACCTCGGCGCCCGTCATGGCATCGAGACTGGCGGCACCGGCGGCCATGGCATGCAGTTAGTTGGCGACGTCGTAAACACCAACACCGGCACGGGCATGCCCGATGGCGCCGTTGACGTATTAGCCAAGGATGGCCAGCCCACCAATGGCGAAGGCACAGCCGCGGCGGTCGTTGGGGGTATTGGCGTCGGCCTCGGCCTCGCCGTATGGGCCGGCCGGGCAATCCGCAACCGCTACCACGAAGCCCAACACTTATCCCACGAACGTCATCTGGAAAACACTGAGGCCGACCTACTTCGAGGCCGCGCCGAACTAGCCAACGCAAGCATGGAAGGCCGCTGGACCAACCGCCGCACCGGCCGGCCCGACGTCCACGGCAGTGGTGGCAGTCGCGTTCGTCACCCGGCTACCATCCTTGGTGTCGGCCAGGTAACTTACAACCAGGATCCTTTGCGTGAATACCGCCCGGCCGAAGCCGGTTACCTGCAGCCAAACGACCACCCGAACTTGATTCGCCGCGTGACTCGCCGCATCTTGCGTCTAACCCCGTAGCTTTCGCACTATTCTAAACGAAAGCATTATTGACTATTTAACAAAGATATGCTAGTATTAGCAACATGAGATTAACAACGCCTACCCCCGAACTAGCAACCCCAGTAGCCCCTGTCCTCCCAGAGGCGGTTACAACCCCCGAAGCCGAACCTCGTGTCGGCGTTGATGTCGGTATGGCCGGCCTTCACATTAGTGAACGCCCCGGTTACGCCGCCCTGCCCGATGACGAACGCGACCGTATGGAACGCGAACGCAGTCACTCAAGGCATGCAGCAACCAGCGGCCGCAACGGCGTTTATTTTGTCGGCAACAGCCAAACCGATGAGCACGGCGCCAATTATACTACTGAGGTCGCACAGAGTCTGTTTGATTCACTCGACGCGCCCGGCCGCTTAGACGGTGCCGATAACAACACCGCCGAACAAATCCTCCAGGGCACCATTAAGACAGTAAACGACGACTTGCACACCGCACGGGGCGGCGACGGCTCCATTCACGACACCGGCCTGAGCCTTGGTGTTGTCCGCGTTTTCCGCGGCGAAGATGACAAAAACCGGGCTGGCATCGTCAGTGTCGGTGGCGTACGCGTTCTGCGTGTTCGCGGCGAAGATGTTAAAGAACTTACTCACCCCTCTGTTTTGCCTGACGGCAGTCCCCTGAGGACGGTTTGGGGTGAAGAGGAGCGCCCGTCGCACTCTGACGAAGTACAAGTCGTTGACGTTGAGCTTGGCGACCGCTTTATTATTACCGACACCCGCAGCCAGCGGTCTTCCGATGGCGACGCCTTTAGTCGTCACGCCATCGCCGAAGAAACAGACGGTCTGGACGCACAGGAAGCAGCCGAGGCTCTAGTTGCCCTGCCTGACAAGCGTGCTGAGGGCTCTCGCGACACTGACCACGAATTCGAAGCCAACCTTGAAGACGCTGCTGCTGTCGTACTAGACGTAGTAGAAGAACAGGAAACAAGCGGCCGCCGCGGCGTGCGTGGCACCCTGAGCAACCTTAAGGACCGCGTAAGTTTCGAGGCTGGTCAACAGATGTTTAAGGCCGCTGGCCGCCGCGCAGTACGCGCCATGCGCGTTCGCACCTTACGCGCTGAGTACAAAGCCAACCCCACCGCAAAGAACCGCGCCAAATACATCGGCTCTGCCGTACTTGACGCAGCATTGACCACCGGTGGTATTCTCCTCATCGCTAAGTTTGCCGGTATCGGCGCCCACGGCCTGCATGATGTGGGTATGCCCCTGCCTGGCGACAGCCACAGCCCGTCGCCCAGCACGAGCCCCTTCGAGAGCCACAGCCCGAGCGCCAGCCCGTTTGACAGCCACTCGCCCAGTGCCAGTGCTAGCCCCTTCGAGAGCCACAGTGCTAGCCCGAGTGCCAGTGCCAGTCCGTTTGAGTCTCACTCTGCGAGTGCCAGCGCCTCGGCTTCGGCTTCCGGCTCTGCTTCGGCTCACCCGAGCACATCTGCTAGCGCAAGCGCCTCTGCTTATCCAAGCGGTTCGGCTAGTGCTAGCCCGAGCTCTTCCGCTACTGCTGGCAACGCCGGCAACCCGAATGGTGGCGGCAACGTTCTGAACCCGAACAATGGCAGCGCCAACAACGACCCGAACGCTGGCGCAGATGTGGGCAACGTTGTGCCCACCACCCCTGAAACCGGCGACGTTACCCTGCCGCACGACGCGCAAGGCAACATTATCTGGCCTGACCACCTGCCTGAAGGCGTAAAGATCAGCGACGAACAGATGAAGTGGCTGGAAAGCAACACCGGCGGCGGCCCCGTAGGCGCTTACGACGGCCAGCACTTGCCCGCTGACGGCACCGGTTACAAGGGTACCGTTTGGCACGCCTCTCTGGACGGCCTGAAACAGCTGGGTTACGACCCGAGCAAGATGAGCGAAGCGGACAAGACCGCCTACGTTCAGCACGTACTTGACCAGAACCACCTGACCTGGGACAGCGCCAAGCAAATTGGCGACAACTACAACGTCCACGTCCCGACCAACGCTGACGCCATCAAGACGATTACCGAAATCACGGCCAAGAGCCACGATGGCCACCCGCTGCTGCCCGCCGATAATTCGGTGGCTAGCCAGCACCTACAGGAAATCACGAAGGAAATCCAGACCCAGACTGGCGGCAACGGTAGCGCAACCGCTACCAACCCAGGTACTAACCCTGGCGGCCCCGGCCACGTCAATGACCCGGACAACCACATCCCTGGCACGCGCGGCAATGGCACCCCCACGCCTAGCACAAGCGCCAGCGCCAGCCCGAGCGCCAGTGCGTCGGCCTCAGCTGCGGCTCAACCGAGCGGCTCTGCTAGCGCTTCGGCCTCTCCTTCCGCCTCAGGCTCCGCTTCTGCCCACCCGAGCACTTCGGCTTCGGCTAGCCCGTCTAACAACGGCGCAGCCGGCGTATTCCCGAGTGGTAGTGCCAGCGCGAGTGCTTCGCACAGTGCCAGCGCCAGCCCCTCTGTTTCTCCGAGCGTTTCGCACAGCCCGAGCGCCAGCCCCGACTTTAGCGCTTCTGCAAGCGCTAGTGCCAGCCGCAGCCCTGAAGCTGTTGCCGCTGGCGGCGGCTTCCCATGGGCTACCGGCCTCATCGTAGCTGGCTTAGTAGCTGGTGGCGCAACCGCCGCAGCCATCTCCTTGAACCGCCGCCGCAACCGCGGCACCGTAGCGCCCGACTATGGGGGCTACGACCCGGACGACTACGTAGACCTTGACGATGGCGCCCCCGCTCCTGACCCGGCCGCAGCTGAAGCTGCCCGCCGTGTGGTCGAGCTACATGACGTTGATGATGAAGATGCAGAGGAAGGCACGGGTACTCCCGGCCGTCCGGTCGCCGGTCCTCGGATCCGCCGCCCCGCCCCTGAGTCCTAAACAAAAAACCACTAACTAAAATGAAAAGACCCCTTCCGGGGTCTTTTCTGTTTGCGAGTTATTTTTGCGGCCAAAGCGGCGCGATCTTTTTGTAAAGCTCGGCCGAGAACGGCTTTTCGCAGTTGCTGAGCACGCCCAGACCCCAGATGTTGTCAGCGAACATGGCCTGCGAAGTTTCAACGATGCGCGACTTGGTGACGGCCTTTATGCGGCGCGGGACTTCGTAGTAGTCGTCGATGGCTTCGTCAAAGAAGTAGCGGCCACTGTACCCCCCTGCTACGCCGGACACCGTTTGGGCGCTGCGCTGGAAACGGCCCAGAGCGTAGGCCTTAGCGGCTTCGATGTCTTCGGCAGCGATTTCACCGCGGAAAACGTTATTCAGTTCGTCGATGATGATCTCGAACAAGGCGCCGGTGTTCTTTTGGGACACCTGAGTGCCAAACCACCAGTTACCGCTGCTGCGAGTCTGGCCGTAACCGCTGCTCATGCCATATACCAGACCGCGCTCGCGGGCGGTGCCCAAAATTTTGCTGTAGAGCGTTTCGGTAAGCATGGTGTTCACCAGATTGAGGGCGTCGGACTCGTCATCGGAGAGGCGGCGCAGCATAAAAGTGTCGATGAAAAAATAGAGATTCTTGACGCTTTTGTCGTGGATGTAAACCGGGCCGGTCTGCGGCTTGGGCTTTTCGATGGGCAACTCCAGGCGCACGGTGCCGACCGGCAGCTCAACAGCGTTCAAGACGGCCTCGACCAACTCCTGACGCTTCGGCGTTAGGTTGCCGGCGATGATGAACCGCAAGTTGCGCGTGGTGTGCGTGCGCTCATAATGCTCGCGAACATCAGAGACAGTGACGTTGTCCATGAGTTTGAGGCGCTCTTCGTCGGTTTTGGCGGTGAAACCGTACTTTTCGCGCAGCGCCAGGCTGAGGTGTCGGAAATGGTTATTGTGGCGCGCGGCCAGCTCCTCGCGGACATTCCCTACTTCGGCCTCAAATTCGTCGGCCAAAAACAGCGGCTTGGCGATGGCCAGCAGCATGAGCTCCAGGATACGCTCCCACTCAAAATCGGCGCATTCAGCTTCGTAGCTGATGTCGTAGGCGGAGGTGCTGGCGTTGCTGTAGGCGCCGTTTTTCTCTATTTCGGCCTGGAAGATACGGCTTTTTGGATACCGCTCGTTGGCGCCCAGCAACATATGTTCCATGAGGTGCGGGGTTTCCCACTTGTCGGAAGTGACCAGGTATTCGCCGGCGCGGAAGTTGAACTCAAAGCTCATGACGCTGGCGTCGGGGATATGGATCAGCAGCCCGCGGGCGCCGTTCCGTAATTTGATTTCGGTAGCTACATGCTTCATAACGGGCGCGGGCCTATTTGCGCTTGCGGCCCTTGGCCTTACGTTGACGCTCTGCCTTGCGGGCTTTTTTGCGGATGGTCGGTTTTTTGGCGACGGGCGCGTTTTCGGTCTTTTTGGCGCCGGAAGCAACGAAGTCGGCCGCCTCGAATTCGTCGTCGGCGTCCAGGATACGGTTGGCGTTGCTGATGCTGCCGCGAGCGGCGCGAGTGAGTTCAGTCTCTGTTGCCCGCTGTAATAATGCCGGATCAACTGGTTGGGCATTGAACACAAATTGTAGTACATCGTGGCGCAGCGAGAACTGCATGGTGTCGAATAAGCGCTGGGCCTGGCGGCGGTATTCCACCAGCGGATCGCGCTGGCCGACGCTCATCCAGTGGATACCCTCGCGCAGGTGGTCCATATTTTCGAGGTGCTGCATCCAGAGATTGTCGAGCACCTGAAGGTAGATGTCGCGCTCCACCTTGCGCAAAACTTCAGGGGTAAAGGCAGCTTCGCGCCCCTCGTACAGTTCGTGGGCAGACTTCTTGAGCGAGTCGCCGAACGTGTCAGACGGCGTGTCAAAGAGCCGGTCCAGCGCCTTGCTGTCGAACGGGAAAATGTCGGTGACGATGCTTTCGAATTGCTCGGTCAGCAGCGCCGGCGAAGCGGCCAAGGCAGTCGTTTGTTCGTCAACGAAAATCTTGATGCGCTTGCTGATGTCCTCGGAACGCAAAATTTCCTTGCGCATGGCGTACACGGCCTTGCGGTGGCGGTTCATAACGTCGTCGTACTGCACAACGCTCTTGCGCTGGTCGAAATGGAAGCCTTCCACCTTCTTTTGCGCGCCTTCCAGCGACTTGCTGATGAGGCGATTCTCGATGGGCGTTTCGTCGTCGACCTTCAGGCGGTCCATCATGCCGGCGATGCGCTCGCCGCCGAAGATGCGCATCAGGTCGTCCTCGGTGCTTACAAAGAACTGAGTGGTGCCGGGGTCGCCCTGGCGGCCGGCGCGGCCGCGCAGCTGGTTGTCGATACGGCGTGATTCGTGGCGCTCAGAGCCAAGCACAAACAGACCGCCAAGCTCTTTCACACCTTCGCCCAGGATGATGTCAGTACCACGACCGGCGATGTTAGTAGCCAGCGTCACGGCGCCCTTCTGGCCGGCGCGGGCGATGATAGCCGCTTCTTTTTCGTTGTTCTTGGCGTTTAGCACCTCGTGCGCGATGCCAGCCTTGGCCAGCAAGTTGCCCAACAGCTCGTTCTTTTCGATAGACACGGTACCGATCAGCACCGGCTGACCCTTGGTGTGCAGCATTTTTACTTCGTTCACGATGGCCTTGAGCTTGCCCTTTTCGTTTTTGTAGATGCGGTCTGGGCGGTCGATGCGGGCCAGCTTGCGGTTGCTCGGGATCTCTACCACGTCGAGTTTGTAGATCTGGTGGAATTCTTCGCTTTCGGTCAATGCCGTACCGGTCATGCCGGCCAGTTTCTCGTAGAGGCGGAAATAGTTTTGGAAGGAGATCGTGGCCAGCGTCATGCTTTCCTGCTGCACTTCGACGCCTTCTTTGGCTTCGATGGCCTGGTGCAGGCCCTCGTTGTAGCGGCGGCCCTTCAGCAGACGGCCGGTAAATTCGTCGACGATGACAATTTCGCCGTCCTTGGTGACCACGTAGTCTTTATCACGCTTAAAGAGTGCCTGAGCGCGCAACGACTGCTCCAGGTGGTAGATGGTCCGGATGTTTTCGGTGGCGTAGAGGTTGGTGATGCCCAGGATCTTTTCTACCTTTTCGACGCCGTCGTCGGTGAGGATAACGGTCTTGCGCTTTTCGTCGACTTCGTAGTGCTTTTCATCTTCGAGCTGGCGAGCCACCTTGCTGAACTGGGCGTAAGCGTTTCCGCTAGTGACGCTGGGCGCGGAGATGATCAGCGGCGTACGGGCTTCGTCAATCAGAATAGAGTCGGCTTCGTCGACAATGGCGTAGTGCAGGTCGCGCTGACGCAGCTGCTCCACCTCGCGCACCATGTTGTCGCGCAGGTAGTCAAAGCCAAATTCGTTATTGGTGCCATAGGTAATATCGGCATTGTACGCCTCTTGGCGAGTCGCCGGACGCAGGTGGCGGAAGCGCTCGTCTTCGTGCTCTTCGTTTACGTACTTTGGGTCATACAAGAAGGAATGGTCAGCGATAATGACACCCACGCTCATGCCCAAAAAGTCATAGACCTGCGCCATCCAGCCGGCGTCGCGCTGCGCCAGGTATTCGTTGACGGTCACGACGTGCGCGCCCTTTTGCGTCAGAGCATTGAGGTACACCGGCAAGGTGGCGACGAGCGTTTTGCCTTCACCGGTTTTCATTTCGGCCACGCTGCCTTCGTGCAACGTCATGCCGCCGATGAGCTGGACGTCGAAGTGTCGCATACCAAGGGTGCGCTGCGAGGCTTCGCGCATCACCGCAAAGGCGTCGGGGAGAATTTTGTCGAGGGTTTCTTTCTTGAGCCGCTTGCGCAAAACATCGGTCTGCTCGCGCAGCTTGTCGTCGCTCATCTTTTTGTATGTTTCCTCGAGTGCGTTAATGTCGCGGACGCGCTTACGCAACCGGCGGATGGTCCGCGCCTGCGGATCACCAAGTAACTTCTTGAACAGCGTGTTCATGAGCATCAAGTCTCCCTCTTATCCAATTTCGGCACTGATACCATATTGTACCGCAAAGCACTAGAGACCGCGAGCTATTTTTTACGCGCATGCAAAAACTTGCATCACCCCAAGTAAGATGCTTTAATGCGGCGAGTGACCGCTCCCGAAGGAATATGGACCTTATAGCTGCTCTGCGGCAGCATGGTGCTGACGTCTGAAGCGCGCCGCTAGACGCTGGCGCAGGTGCGGCACATCGTGCAGCTCTTTGTATTTGCGCAGGCGCAGCTTTAACTTCTCTTCCACGATGTCGATGGCGGCGTAAATGTTAATGGTCGTTTCCTTGAGCATGATGGTCTCTTTGGGCATATGAATAATGACTTCGCAGATGCGTTCTTGCTTGCCGCGGTGGTTGCGCTCTTCCAGCTTCACTTCGGCGTGGACGCTCTCGCGGGCGTGCTTGGGTATGTATTTGTCGAGCTTCCCGATTTTCCTGAGGACGTACTTGCGCAGCTCGTCGCCCACCGTCATATGGACGCCGGAGATCTCCAACTTTTGTACCATTGTACCCTCCTTTTGAAATTAGATTTCGGCTTGGCCGCCCATGAACGGCCGGAGTACTTCGGGGATAATAATGTGGCCGTCGGCGGTCTGGAAATTTTCCAGGATAGCCTTTAGGATGCGGCTCATAGCAAAGGCGGTGGCGTCGGCGGTGTGCACCAGCTGGGCTTCGCCGCTCGCGCGGCGGACACGGACCTTGAGGTCGCGCGTCTGGTAGTCGGTCATGTAATCGGCGGTGTGCGTTTCGCGGTATTTGCCTTGGCCCGGGAACCAGGTATTGATGTCAACGCCAGCGGCATTGGGCTTGCCAATGTCGGCGGTACACTTCTGCAGCAACTGGTACGGCAGGCCGATCTGCTGCACTAAGTATTCCTGAATAGCGATGTGCAAACGGTGCTCGTCGAGACCCTGTTCGGGCAGCGTAAACGACTCCATTTCTAGTTTATCGAACTGATGCATCCGGAAGATGCCCTCTTCGTCTTTGCCGTAAGTGCCGGCTTCGCGACGAAAGCTGGTGGCGTAGCCCAGATAACGGATTGGGAACATGTCTTCGGGCAGGATTTCGTTCCAGTACATGGTGCATAGGGTGTGCTCGGCGCTGGCTTGCAGCCAAAGGTCGTCCTGCTCGATTTTGTAGGTGACTTCTTCGGCGTTCAGCCGAGCGCTAGCGCGGTACGGTTCGGTACGCAGCATGGCCGGCGGCAGCACCGGCGTAAACGGCTTGGCGCTGACGTTTAACCCATTTTCGCGCACCAGCCTTTCGATAAATCGCTCGTCGGTGAGTGTCTGCATAACATACTGGATGAGGGCAAATTGCAGACGCACGAGATCGCCCTTTAAGTAAGCAAACCGGCTGCCGGCAATTTTAGCGGCGCGTTCTTTGTCGATGAGGTCGTGCAGCTCGCCGAGCTGGTAGTCGTGGCGCGGCGTGAAATCGTATTCCCGCGGTTGGCCCACGGTTTTTGTAACGATGTTTTCGTCTTCGCTGGCGCCGACCGGCACAAAGTCGAGCGGCATGTTGGGTACGGCACGAACCAGCTCCTGGTACTGCGCCTCAACCGGCTCCAGTCGCCGCTCTAGCTCGGCAACTTGCGCCTTGAGCTCCTTGCCCTGCTCTATCTGCGCGTCGCTGGGCCGTTGGCCTTTGCTGGCGTCGGCTACGACGTTGCGCTGAGCGCGCAGCTCTTCTACCTGTCCGAGCAGCTCTCGGCGGTGCTTGTCTAGCTCGAGCAAGTGTGGCACGTCTACCGGATAGCCCTTTTGGGCGGCCTTGGCGGCGACTAGTTCTGGATTGTCTCGGATAAATTGAATGTCGATCATGTGTTCGTTCCTCTAGTTATTTTGTGCAGAAAATAATTACGCTCGGGATAGTGAGCGACTGGAACGAAAACTGTGGCTGGTTGCGGCACCAAATCTTGTCATTACTTATATTATATCAGTTCGCGCCATGGCATAATACAGACGAGATGGACAAGCTCGGCATCGTTTTCTCCGGCCGTGTGCGCAGCGCGCTCCTATGCGTTCTGGCGCTGTGGATTCTGCTAGTGCTCGGCTCCAGCTCTTTCCAGATTTTTAGCTCATATCTTGGCGGCTACGGTTTTGATGCCACGATCGGCCAGGTCATCACCATCGACATTTTGCTGTTCCTGCCCTACTACCTGGTGGCGGCTATTATGCTGCGCTCTTTGGCGGCGCGCTTGGCGCTCTACCACACGATGCGCCGGCAAATCGTAGTCCCGGAGTACAGCCCGCCAGAGGTACTGACTCCGGCCGAAGCCGGCCTGCTGATAGACAACGATTTTACCTTTAACGAAATCGCTGCCACGCTGAAGGACTTGGAGCTGCGCGGCCACATCACCATCGTCGAGCAAAACGGCGAGCTGCAAATCGCACCGGCCAACACCCAGGGGTTAGACGGCGGCGAGCAGCTGTTCGTGCGCGAACTTTTGTGGCCAAACAATAGTTTTACCACCCGCGCCGCCGACAGCGGAACGCGTCTGATGCAAGCCAGCGAACACCTGGCCAGCATTACCCGTGAGCGCCTGGTGGCCGATGGCCAGTTGCCCAAGAACCCGCGCATCAATCGCATCATTCGCGCCGTGCTCAAAACGTTTTTCGTCGTGGCCTTGGCCATGCAAGTACTGCTGACCAGCGGCATCATCATGGGCGCGCACGAGGTCTTCAGCGTCAAATACCCTCGCTACCCTATGAACTCCAGCGAGCCACTGCTGGAGGTTATTATCATTGCTATCGTGCTGGCTATTGTGGTGAGCGGTTTTAAGCAACCCGGCCTGGAGGACGACAAAGGTCTGAAGAATTGGCGCTACGTGGCCGGCCTCAAGATGTATCTGGAGAAGGCCTACAAAGACCGCTTTTACCGCGACAACAAACAGATTGCCACCCAGAGTGACATGCGCACGTTTTACCCATACGCCATCGCATTTGGCATTGAGAAGCGTTTTACCGACAAGCTCAAACGCGCGCTCGTGCTCTAGCTTTTCTTGCGTTTTTGCAGCTCAGCGAGTGTGAGTTCGGTGCGCCGGCGCGCATAGTCGCAAAAATCGCAAACACCGCCCATAGCCGCCTTGCCGACCGGCGGCATGTCGCCGTCCATGCAGTCTTTCATCTTGCGCACGGCCGGCTCGACCCAGGCGTCACTGCCGGTGTACGGGATGAGTTTGGTGCGAAATTCGACGCGGTTGTTGAAGCCGTCGAGGTCAAGGCGGCCATTTGTATACACAAAGTACGCCGTGTCGCTAACAGTAAGGCCATTTTGGCGCAGCAGCCACTGATAGACCTCTACTTGGCGCTTGTAGCTCATCTGCCAGTCGGCGTCGATGCTTACCTCGCGATCCTTGGCCGTGGCCTTGTAGTCCACCACAATCACGGTGCCATCCGGTGTCACCCACAGGTCGTCAATGCCGCCAAACACCAGCAAGTTGGTCGGCGTGTGCAAATATTGCACGCCCACAAAGGTCTCGCGCCAATCGTCCAGTTTATCGTGGGCAAACGGCACGGCGTCCAGGTTATGCTCCAGCATAATGGGGTGCGGCTCGCCTTTGGCGCGGTACACGTCGAATTCTTTTTTGAACAGCTCGTCGATAGCCTTGTTGATGCTGAACGGCGGGCCGTCTGGCCGCTTGATCTTCAGGCGCACGTCCAGCCAAAAACAGCGCGGGCATTGCGTAAACAGCTCGATCTTCGATCGGCTGACTTTAAACGGCGTTTTCTGCCCCGGCTTGTACGGCACGGAGCGCTCCCTCCAGTAATCCATGTGTGTCTATTGTACCAGCTTCAGGAGTTCTCGCGGCGTATTGATGACAGTTTCGGGATGCACGCGGTTGAGGCCCTTAAGGTTGTTGTAGCCCCATGTAACGCTGATGCAGGGCATGTGTGCTTTACGCGCCGTGTCGACATCGCGAGCTTCGTCGCCGACGTAGGCGCAGTCCTTGGCGGCCACCCGCCGCTGTTTCACAATTTTCTGCAGCGTACCGGCTTTATTGAATAGGCCAAGGCCGGCGTAGACGCCGTCAAAATACTGCGTCAGATCGTGTGTGTCCAAAAAGCGCTGCACGTTCTTCTGCGAGTTGCTGCTTACAATGAACAGCTTATGCCCGCGCTTATGCAGCTCGGCCAGCACCTCTGGCAAGCCCTTGATGGGTCGCATTTCGTCTTGGCGCTTGTGCATTTGTTTGCGGGCAAAATACAGTACGTATGGCAGCTGCCACCAATGCACCTTCAGCCGTGCGATTACCTGCCGCGCCGTGAGGCTGCGCAGCACTTCAACTTCGGCCTCGTCACTGGGGTGCCGATTGCCCGTCATGCGCACCAAAGTACGAAAGATATCCTTGGCGATAAAAAAATTGTCAGCTATGGTTCCGTCGAAGTCAAAAATGAGGGTACGCATGTGCTCCTTGCCGCAGCTCCACCTAAATCGCTCCGGCGAACAGTTGCCAAGCCAAAATCGAGCCGGCAGCCAGCGTCAGGAACATATACATCTTTTCGGCATAGAGCGCGTCGGCCCACTTGCCCTGGTTACGTACGCGGAAGTGCGACGCCAGCGCCCAGCAACCAAAGAACAACGCCGTGGTACCGTACATGATGTACGTACTCACCGGAATGTGGCCGTCCCACAGCAATGCACCAATAATGCCCGCCGCCAAAACGGCCCAAGGCAGCACAACGCCGGTGATCGACGCGGCGCACAACGCATGAGGCAGAGCGCCGCCCTTGCCTTCGCGCTTAAATTTCTCGGCGAGCGGTTCCAGGCTAAAGCCCAAAATGGTCGACACCAGCATGAGGGCCAACACGGTGATATCGGTCACGCCGCTCACTTCGGCCAGCGCCATGACCATAAGGCCACCACCCAATCCAAAGGCCAGCCAGCGCGCGAGGTTGGAGCCGCGGCGCAGCTGTGTTTCGTAATAAGAGCGGCCAACGGTCGCGATCAGCAAACACGTCAAGCCCAATACGAACAGCGGCTTGGCCGCCACGATGCTCAAACGCATGTCAAACAAATGGTGTGTGGCCGCGGCCAATACCTGATGGCCGGCCATGTCGCTGGCTAGCTGGTCCACGCCCAGGTACTGCGTGGTAACAGGTACGGATTTGGCCCCGCCAAACAGCAAAATGGCCGCCATCTGCACACCGAACGCCAGCGCCAGCCATAGATTCATTTTGCGCAGCTGGCCGAGCTGCTCACCGGGAAGCGCGACTTGCTCGTCAACAACAACGGCTGCCTTCTTTACAGGAGTCTTCACGGACGCTTCCTTGGCGGCCGGTTTTGTTTTGCGCGATGTGGTGGTTGCCTTTTTTGCCATGTCTTCCTCACTATATCATTTCGTACTCTGTCCGGCCACCGGCGCGTACGGGATGTGGCACATGCCGATACCGGTACGCTCGGTAAACTTCTGGTGGTAGGGCTCGGCTTCGTAAAACGGACCGGCGGTCTCTATTTGGGTCACGATGGGCTTGTCGATTTCCTCTTGCTGCTGATTGCGGACCTGCACCGCCTCTTTGTGCTGCTCTTCGTCGAAGTAAAAAATGGCCGAGCGATAGCTGTCGCCAATATCCGGCCCCTGACGATTGAGCTGGGTCGGGTCGTGCATACGGAAAAATTGCAGCAGCAACGTCTTGTAGCTGACCTTCTCGGGGTCAAACTCAATCAACGTCGCTTCGGCATGGCCGGTGGTGTGGGTGCACACTTCGTCGTAAGTGGGGTTCTCGGTATGCCCACCGGTGTAACCGACGGTGGTTTTGACCACGCCGGGCACTTGGTCGAAGTAATACTGCACTCCCCAGAAACAACCGGCGGCAAACAGAGCCTTCTGCGTCTTCATCATCTTTAGTATACAAGCTCGAGCGGATTTAGGCGAGCGGGCCGTTACTCCTTAAAGTACTTGACTTATTACGCTTATGATAGTATAATTACTTTAATCGTTTCAGAGTGAGAGCTTCTGGTGCGAGGAAGGAGTTACTATGAAGAGTTCCATTAAGGTACTCGCAAGTGCCACCGTTACCGGTGTTGCCCTGGCCGGCTTAGTTGCCGCTCCGGTGCTCGCCTGTACGCCCAAAGGCATTATCACCAAATACGTACAAGACCAAACGACCGGCAGCCAGATGGTTGACGCCAACACCGTGGCCGACGCCCTCGTAGTACACCCCGGCGACACCCTGGTTTACACCATTGTTGTTGCGAACAACGGCGGTACTACCAACAACAACTTGGACGCCATGATTGAAACCGTCATGACCGACACCCTGCCGACCGGCGTCACTGCCACCACTGGCAACGCCAACATCAGCGAAAACATTGGTACCATCAACGAAAAGTCGAAGGTTACCAAGACCTACACCGTTAAGGTTGACGCAAGCGTTACTGACGGCCAGGTTATCACCAACAAGGCTTGCTTTACCGGCGAAGCCACCAACCACGACAAGAATCAGCACCAGGCTGGTTGCGATGTAGCCATCGTGAAGGCGAACGTTCCGACGCCTCCTTCTACGCCTACTCCTCCGACCACGCCCACTCCCCCTTCTACGCCCCAGGTGAAGGCAGACACCCTGCCGAACACCGGCCCGAGCGACCTGCTCCTGCCGGCGGGCGCGCTGAGCGGCCTTGGCTACTTCGGTAACCTGCTGCGCCTGAAGCGCAAGCAACGCTAAGGCTCCGGCCCTAGCCAATAAGAGAGCCCTTCTCGGGGCTCTTTTTATTTCTCCAAAAGCAGATCGATGGTGAGAGCCGCCGTCCAGCTAAAGTCCGGCGCACCGGCCACACTGCCGTCCAGCGGCGAGTAGTACTCGTGGAAGCCGTGTTTAGGCTGGGCTTGGGCCACCATCTTGAGCGTCTGCCGTTTCAGGCGTTCAGCTTCTTTGGGATGGCCGTTGCGTCGCAAACCGTCAATAATAAACCAGTTGATATTCACCCACGACGGCCCCTGCCAGTAGCGATGCGCGTTAAAATACGACGAATTGAGCGGCGCGCTCGGCAGCGGATACTTCGCGGCAAACTGATGCGGGTCGCCCAGGTGCCCGAGCAGCTGCTGAACGCGCTCTTCGGGCAACTTAAGGGCATACAACGGCATAAATGTGGCCACTCCCGGCATCTTAATGAGCTTGCCGCTGACGGCGTTGCGGTTGTAATAGTAGCCGGTGCGGTCATCCCACAGCGTCTCCAACGCGTGCGGCGCCACCAGCATGGCGTGCTGGATGTCCGGGGGCAGGGTTTCGCCGATTTCTTCGGCCATGGTTTTGAGGTGGTCGTTGGCGCGTATCAGAATGCAATTCATAAGCAGATCTACGACCTGGAAGTTATGCCCCTGTATCACCTTGCGGTAGTCGTAATGCCGGCGGCGCATGCGGCGCACCAGATCATAAATGGCGTGCAGATCGAGCGTCGAGATGCGCTCCGAGGCGGGCACGTCGGACGTGTCGCGGCGGAAGCGCTCGGCGATTTTGTCTAACTTGGTTGCCTGCATGAATTGGACGCGGCGCGACGTGGCGTATTTGTGCAGCACCTCCATGAGCGGCGGCGAGTTGTCCATGCCCGACTCCCACGATAGCAACAAACGCACCAGGCCATCTTCGCGCGGGTTGCGCTCGCGGTAAAACCACTGGTGCCAACGCAAAATCTTAGGGTACATTTCGGCGTACCACTCGCGCCTCTCGGCCGAGCTCAACAGTTCGCCGATGCGTACGGTCGCCTCGGCTGCCACCGGCGGCTGGGTAACACCGGTTGTCTCGATGTGGTGCGGCGCATCGGGGCTGGACTTGCTACTCTGCCACAGCTCTGGCCCGGCGTGGTAACCTGGAGTGTCCGAAAAAATAACATGCGGCACCATGCCGTTCTTCCACTGGGCGCGGAACGGCGAACGCACCTCTTCTTTGGCGCGCTCGATGTCGTAGTGACGGCGCCCAATGGCGATAAAAAACGTGTCCCACAACCACTGGTGAGGATACAGTGCGATGGAGGTTGGGAGTGTCCAGCCGCCGCGGTCGTTTGCTTGGAGTACCGCTTTGGCTTCGCCCACCAAATGCTGCTCGTCCGCAGCCTTGGTCCTGCTCATACGCCCATACTACTCCCGCGGTACGGTTTTGGCTAATCCGGACTATTTGTGCAAACGTAGTTGGTGCCGGTGTTCATGGGGCACATGATGTGCTGCTGCTTGGGGCCCCACCAACGGCCGCAGCCGCAGTAGTGCGGCGGAGTTACCGGCTGCTCCGGGTCCGTGGGCGGCGGCACGACCGGGTCAATCGGCTTGATCGGCGTTATGACCGGCGGAGTCGTGAATTTGGGCGGTGTCACCTGAGAGACCACCGTAGATTTATGCGGCGCGGCCGGCACGTTGGTGTGCGCCGCCAACACCTGCGTTTGCGCCGCGCCGGCGGTCGCCAGCATAGTCAGCAGCGCCAGCAGTCGAATTTTTAGTTCACCCCAATTTCCGAGCATGTGCTTCCCTCCCGATTGTTCTATTTTAGTATACCGCGCCGTGCAAGCTTGTGGCGACTATACTTTGCCGAGGCGGCGCTGCAAGTTATACCACTTAGCGAAGTCGTACCAGGCGCTCTTTTCGACCGGGATGTTCAACTCGCCCTCGGTTTCGTGGACCTCGGCATTGGTGCGGGTTTGGCCCTCGCTGATCACGATCTGGTCGATGGCGTAGCCCTGCCCGCGCGGTTCAGTCGTGAGCGTGCCCGGAAAATCCTTTTTAAAAAGCTTGGAACGTTTGCCGTCGTAATACACCACGGTGTGGGTGCGTACTACGGAGCGGTCGGCCTTGCCTTCCATGAGCTTGAGCAAGCCCTCGGCGCGCAGCCACAGGGCCACGTCGTGCATGTAGGCGCCCGGGAAGCCGCGCAGCGCCAGAATATTCCAGTAGGTGTCTTGCACCAGCACCGGCCGGCCGGCGAGCTTGTATGCCTGCTTGGCCTTATGCACGGCAATTTTCTCGGCGTCGTGGCCCTGGATTTCGTCTACCGGCAGCTCCAGGCGTTCAACTTTTATGTCAAAAAGCTCGCACGCGGCCGTGAGCCCGCGCATTTTATCCGGGTTGCCGCTAATGAACGCCACGGCCTCGTGCGTTTCGCGCTTCTCTTCTTGCAGCTTGTCGTAGCGGTAATGGCCGTTGATGAACGTATTGAAATAGGTGCCGTAGGAGTCGGCGCGCATGAAGCGCTCGTGCACGTCCGGCGGCACGTCGGTGTAACGGTACACGCGGCCGCCGCCAAACTCAATCTCGAGCGCGCGCTCCTTGGCGTCGTAGCCAATAGCCACCAGGTCGCTCGAGTCTACGGGGATGCGCTGCATTACCGCTCCAATTTTAGCCGCGCAACCAGCCAGTCGCGCGGCAATATGCTGAGGAACCAGCCGGCGCGCGGGCCGCTGTCTTTGCCGATGAGGGCGCGGTACAGCGTGCTAAACAGCTCCTTGGGGGCCAGGCCCAGCTCGTCTTTGAGGCCGTAGATGGCGTTGTGGAAGTACGCGCCGTCGACGTCAGCCGGCGCTTCGGCAACTTTGGCGGCCAAAGCTTTTAAGAACTGCTGTTCGCTGTCGGTGAAGTCGGAGGCGTTGACTTGCTCAGCCAAGGCAAACTTGACGTCTTCGGGTGCGCGAAGCTTGAGCCACTCGTCGATAAACTTCAGCTCGGCGCGGATGATGTCGGCGTCTTCGTCGGCCGCCTGCGCGTACTCGGTGCGCTTGATGACCTCCAGGGTCTTGTCGGCGTCCTTGAGGCTGGCCTGGTAGCTCGCCACCAGGTGCGAAAACGGCACGCGGCTGACGCTGCGCGTTTCGGTATCGCCGCGGGTGCAGACATACCAAAGCTGCTGTTCGCTGTCGGTTTTGTCGGACTTAGCGGCGAAGGCGGCGAACTCGTCCATGAGCTGCACCACGCCGTTAACTGGGTCAAAATACAGCCGCTTGAGCGGTGCGGCGCGCAAAATAAAGTAGCGCACCACTTCCGGCGGCATGATCTTTGAGCCTTCGGTAGCGTCCAGGCCGGTGCCCTTGCTGGCGCTCATCTTTTTGGTGTCGCCGACCATGTTGATGAAATAGTAAGAGACCGGATACGGAGCCTCGGCTTCGTACACATCTTTCATGATTTCGACGCCGGTGTCGTAACTGCTGCCCTTGGTCATGTGGTCGCGGCCGGAGGGCTCAACTTGCACGCCCAGCAGCCACCAGCGGCCCGGCCAATCCAGGCGCCAGTCCAGCTTCACCTCGCCGCGGTCGTAATGCGCGGTTTGCTCGGCGCCGGTGGCATCTTGGTAGCGGATGGTCTTGGCATCTTTGTCGATGCCGACGAATGCCCGCTTCTTGAGGCGGCCCTGCTCCATGACCTGAATGGGCGACCAACCGTCTTCTAGCTGGCGGCCGGAGACAGTCTGCAGTGCCTGGCGAATCTGTGGCACGCGCTCCAGGCAGCGCTCAATAGCCGGCACAAAAAAGCCGGAACGGTACTTTTTGTACGAACGGACAAACTCGACTTCGATGTGTAACGCCGCGCAGCCGTCAATAAGCGTCTGCAAGAAGAAATCGGCGTACGATTTGCCCTCGGCGCCGTCGGGCGACGGCACGTCGCATAGCGGGTAGCCCAGGTACTTCTCAAACTCGGCGGGTACGTTCACCGGGATTTTGCGCAGGCCGTCCAGGTCGTCGGTGTAGTAAATGTGGCGCGCCTGGCGGCCGCGGCGGCGCAACTCCAAAATAATGGCGTCACAGGTCACCAGCTCGCGCATGTGCCCGATGTGATACGTGCCGCTTGGCGAACCGCCGGACTCCACCAAAATCTCACCTTCGGGATGGCGCGCGATAACGTCGTCAACAATTTGATTCAACCACTGCATAATCACCTGCAAGTATATCTGTTAGCGGCCAAAAAAGCCAGCAGTTTGCAGCTGCTTAGACTTACGCGATTTCGGCGATAGAATACGTAGCGGTTTCGGCCGGAGTCTTAATTTCGACGGAGTCGCCGACGCTCTTGCCCATCAGGGCTTTGCCAATTGGCGATTCGTCAGAAATCTTGCCGTTCAGCGGGTCGGCTTCCACGGTCCCCACGACCTGGAATTCTTTGGTCTTGCCGTCGCTCTTCAGCTTTACCTTAGAGCCCAACACCACCTTGTTGTCGCCCTTTGGTGCGGTGATCACTTGCACGTTCTTTAGGATGTGCTCGATCTCGCTAATACGGTTCTCGTTGCGCTCTTTGTCCTGCATGGCTGCGGTGTATTCCATGTTCTCGCCAAGGTCGCCAAATTCGCGCGCAGTCTTGATGCGGTCGGCAATCTCGCCGCGCTGCGAGCTTAATTCGGCGAGCTCTGCTTTGAGCTCGGCGACGCCTTGTTTGGTCAGGTGGAATAGTTTGTTCATGGATTTGTTCACTCCTTAGTACTCTGGTTCGGCTATGAACGACGTTTCATTATAGCAAGTTATTTTATGATCCCGCGACCATTTTTATCACGGACTCCCGGTCTGTTAATTGGCTCTCTGTTTCGGTGCGTTTCTTCACCTCAACTTGGTTGGCCGCACACGTTTTGGCGCTGACAACGACGCGGTACGGGATGCCGAGCAGATCAGCGTCTGCAAACTTCTCCCCGGCGCGAATGTCGGTGCGATCGTCATATAATACCGCGACGCCAGCACGTGTCAAGTCCTCGTAAAGCGATTGGGCCGTTTGCATCACTATTTCTTCTTGGCCGAGGCGTACGAGGTACACCCGGTAGGGAGCGATGCTTTCCGGCCATATAATGCCCTTGTCGTCGTGGTGTGCCTCGACAATGGCGGCCAAGGTGCGGCCGATGCCAATGCCATAGCAGCCCATGTAATACTTTTGGCGCTTGCCGGTTTCGTCGGTGAATTCGGCGTCATGCATGAGCTTGCTGTAGTGGTAACCCAGCTGGAAGATATTGCCCACCTCGATGCCCTTTTTCTCGACCAGGGCACCGCCGTCCGGGCTGATGAAGCCGGGCTGGGCCAGGGCGATGTCGGCCTCGACGTCGAGTTTGTAGTCGCGGTCGATATTAATGTTCAGGAGGTCTTTGTGCAAGCGGTTGTTGCCGCCGTACATGTTGTGCACCGTGCGAAGGCTGACGTCGCCCACAATGACCACTTCGCGGCCGGTCTTCTTGCCTTTTTTGGGGAAGCCGACCGGGCTGATGAAGCCGGGCTCGCTGCCAAGGTCCTCGCGGATTTCTTCCTCGGTGGCGTGGCGGAGGTCCCAGGCGCCGGCGGCCTGCATCAGTTTGGTTTCGTTCACGTCGAAGTCGCCGCGGATAAGCGCCAGAACATACCGCTTGGTGGCTTCATCGAAGTACAGAACATCCTTGGTTTGCTGCCACAGCGGCATATTGTGCAGCTTGACGCCGTCTTCCATGGTGGTGCCGCGCTCGGCGTCCACCTCTTGCAGCTCGCGCAGCTCTTCGCCGGCGTTTTTGTCTTCTACTTTGAACTTGGCGACGTCTTCGTGGGCGGCGTAGCCGCTCTGCTCGTCGACAAAGTAGCGGCTTTCGCCTTCATCGCTCTGGCTAATGAACTCGTGGCAGTATTCGCCGCCGATGTAGCCGTTGTCGGCCGCCACGACGTCGACCTTGAGGCCCAGGTCTTCAAACGTCGCCTTGTAGGCGTCCCAGAATGCTTGGTAGGTGTCTTTAAACTGCGCTTCGGTGCCAAAGCTGTAGGCGTCTTTCATGATGAATTCACGCACACGCAGCAAGCCGCCGCGGGCGCGCAGCTCGTCGCGGAACTTCATGCTGAACTGATAGACACTGAATGGCAGGTCTTTGTAGCTGACGTTGAACTTGCGCACGACGTCCACAGCCATTTCCTCGGCCGTGCCGCCCAGGGCGAACTCGGCGCCGCGGCGGTCTTCGATTTTCATGAGCTCGAAGCCGGTGGTCGTGGTGCGGTTGGTCTCGCGCCACAGCTCCAGCGGGTGCAGCGTGGGCAGCAGCACTTCCTGCGACCCAACCTCGTTCATGTGCCCGCGGACAACGTCAATGATCTTGTTCTGCACCGCTTGGCCGAGCGGCAGAAAGAAGTACCGGCCGGCGGTCGATTCACGAATGTAGCCGGCTTGAATCAACAGACGGTGCGAAGCGGTCTTGTAGTCTATGCCCTCCGTTTTGGAAGTCCGGCCAAACAATTGCGATACCTTCATCGTTCTAGCTCCTTATGATTGATAGTTACGTTTAGCAAAAATGGTGAAAGAGAAAAACTACAGCCCGAGGGCCGGCATAATCGGCATGGCAATGGTGAGCGTGCGGCGGTGTAGTTTCATAGTCGCCCACAAGTATAACACGAGTGTTAACTCACGAAAACATAAAGGAACAGGAACGCCACGCCGTTTTTGAGCATGTGAATAAGGATGCCCGACCACAGCGCGCCGGTCTTTTCGCGCAGATAACATAGCACCAGCGACATCACAAATGTGTCGATGCCGGCGATCCACAGCGGCCCGCTGCTACTTTCCAAAAGGTGCGGCCCGGCGAACAGCAAGCTGGTCAAAATAGCGGCCGCTACCAGAGGTAATTTCTTGCGCAAACCGGTAAACAAGAACCCTCGAAAAATGGTCTCTTCCACAAACGGCGGCACCAGCACCAGGCTGACGAATGCCATAATTTTTTCGCTGCTGCCCGCGATGTGGTCAAAGCCCAGCTCTTGTTTCTGGTCTAGATTTATGTGAAAAATAGCCCGCGCCAAACCGGCCGCGGTGAGCAATAATGCGAAATAAATCACAAAGCCCAGCAGGGCCAGACCAACGTCTTTCCAGCGCGGCGAACGCAAGAAGCCGACGATCCTCCAATGAGCCTTGCGGTAAAGGATAAACCACCATAGCGTCAGAAGCGACAGGCCCTCAGCCGTTAACACCAGGCCGAACTGGGCGCCGATGCCGTTAAAGGCGTTATCGATACGCCCCGCCGACCAGCCCATGGCCGCCAGCGCCAGCCCAAACAGCCCGCCGACCAGCAGCTGCCCGGCCAGATACGCAACAACAGAAACGATAATCGCCTCCTGCGGCCCCCACGGCCATTGCCTGTAAGGGTTTGCCTCGCCCGCTGCGACCGGTTTAGAAGAATCGTTTGACATCGACCACGGTTATTAAAGCGATCAATAGCAGCAAGAAGACAAAGCTGCTACCCACGATACGCTCTTCCATTTCTTTTGACAGTCGCTTGCCGAACAGATGCGACAGCAGCAGCACGTAAAATCGGCCGCCATCCAGCGCCGGAATGGGCAGAACGTTCATAATAGCCAAGCTGAGCGAAATAATACCGATGATAAGCAGCACGAACTGGTAGCCGAGCAAACTGCCGTCGTGCAGCACCACTACAATGCCCACCGGCCCGGAGACCTGCTGGCTGGCCGTGCTAGTATCGCCATGGAACAGCGCGCTGAGTGCCGTACCCAGGCCCTTGAAGGTGGCAGCCGTGAATTGGCCCATCAGACCCACGGCCTGCACCGGCGCGCTCCAGGTAGCGTGCGTCAGCGTGAATTCGGCCGGCGCGACGCCCAAAATGCCCTTGTCTTTGGCTTGCGCCGGCGTGCGCAGTGTCAGCCACTGGCTGCGGCGCTGACCGTCGCGCTCATACGTAACCACCACGCGCTGGCCGGCATGCTGTTTGGTGAGATCCGGCAACTGGGCGGCCGACTTCACCGGCGTACCGTCCAGCGACAGCAGCTGGTCGCGGACCTTCAGACCGGCTTTGGAGGCTGGCGAGTCCGGCTCCACAAAACCAACCAGCACCTGGCGCTGCACCACCTTGGTGTCGCTTTTTACCGAAAACTGGTTGTCGATAAGCTGCGGCATGCCCACCCACGCCAGAGCGGTAAAAATAACAAAGGCGGCCGCCAAATTCATGGCCACGCCGGCCAGCATAATCTTGGTCTTCACTCGAAAACGGGCGGCGCCAAACGAACCCTTTTCGGTGGCGGCGTCATTTTCGCCCTTCAGCTTTACAAAACCGCCAATCGGCAGCCAGTTCAGGCTAAAGATGAAACCTTTTTTCGTTTCTCGTTTCCAGGCGCGCGGCGGAAAGCCGATGCCAAACTCCTCAACATCGACGCCGTTCCGGCGCGCGGCCAGAAAGTGGCCAAACTCGTGCACCACCACCAACCCAATAAAGAGCAGCAGCCCCAAAATAAGTAGTACTACAGACAAGTCCCCTCCTCCTTAGCCGACCTAGCTGCCAAAGCGGCGCTGGCGGCGATTGTACTCTTTAATAATATCGGCCACGTCCTCTTTTGTCATGTCAGGCCAGTATTTTTTGAGGAATAGGAACTCGCTGTAGTCGGCACGCCACAGCATAAAGTTGCTCAAGCGCTGCTCGCCGCTGGTGCGGATAATCATGTCTACCGGCGGCGCCTCGGGGACGTACAGGCGCTGCGAAATGGCCTCCTCGGTGATTTCGTCGGGCGTCAGGCCGTCGTCCATGCATTGGCGGACCGCGTCGATGATCTCCTGCTTGCCGCCGTAGTTAAAGCAAAACAGCACCGTGCCGTTAGTGAGCGAGCGGGTTGCTTCCTCGGCCCTCTCTACAGCTTCGAGCAATTTTTTGCCGATGCCGTCGCGCCGCCCGGCGTAACGGACGCGGATACCTTTCTCTATAAACCGCTTCAAATCGGAGGTGACGGCGCGGGTTGCGAGCCGCATAAGGCCGCTCACTTCGCGTTTGTCGCGCTTCCAGTTCTCGGTAGAAAAGGCGTAAACCGACACGAACGGCACATGGTGGTCAAAGCAGGCCTCTAGCACTTCGCGCAGCGAATTGTAGCCGGCCAGGTGGCCATCAAACTCCGGCAAGCTGTGCTGCCGCGCCCAGCGGCGGTTACCGTCTAAGATAAAGCCAAGGTGCGTCGGCGTGATTGCCAGTTGATCGTCCATCCGGTGCAACTCTACTCCCTTTGCCTGCAGGCAGGCTTAAATTGTCATGATTTCGTTTTCTTTGGCCTTGGCCGCGGTGTCAATTTCGGATTTGGTGCGGTTCATGGCGTCGTCCACCTGTTTTTCGAGACGCTTGGCGTCATCTTCGCCGATTTGCTTGTCTTTTTTGGCCTTGTCGATGGCGTCCATGGCGTCATGGCGGACGTTGCGTAACGATACCATAGTGTCTTCAACTTTGCCACTAAGCACCTTAACGTACTCGCGGCGGCGCTCCTCGGTGAGGGCCGGAATGGGCACACGCACCACGCGGCCGTCGTCCATGGGATTGAGGCCCAGGGTCGGATTGTCGCGAATGGCACTGGCGATCGCCTGAATGTTGCCCGGATCAAACGGCGTAATTTGAACAAGCTGCGCCTCAGGGGCGGTTACATTCGCCACTTGGTTGAGCGGCATTTGGGCGCCGTAGGCAGTTACCATCACGCCGTCCAGCATGCTGGCGCTGGCGCGTCCCGTGCGCACTTTTTTCAGCTCGTCGCCAAAGTGCGCGATCGCCTGCTTCATTTTCTCTTCGTACTGCTTAATATCCATTTCTATCCTTTCTTGGTCTCTTGTAGTGCCCGAACGGCCAATGCCATGTCCCGCTTGGCTGGCTCGCCACTGGCAAGCCTTTGGGCCAGCGCCTCGGGCGTCAGCCATTCGTATGACACGAAATCGTCCTTATTATAATTCGGCGCCTCGTCACCGCGATAGAGGTAAATTGCATTGAAATATGGCACGCCGACTGGCGCGTTCGAAATTTTGGCCACGAACTCCAGCTGCTGCTCGGTGACGGTCATGTTCAGTTCCTCTTGCATGCCGCGGATCATGGCGGCCGTGTAGGTCTCGCCGGCCTTCACATGTTCGCCGGCGCTATAGTCCAGGCCGTTTGGGGCCGTTTTCTTGTTTGGCGAGCGGCGCGGCACCCACACTTCACCCTTGTTGTTCATAATAAACAGGTTCGAGGAACGCACGAGGCCCGGCAGGTTCATCATCTGCTGTGCAACTTCTTCGCGCCTGACCGTACCAACGACTACGTCGCGGTCGTTTACGAGGTCCAGGAGTTCATCGGGTTCGTCGGTAAGGGGCATGATTACCTTAAAGTATACAGCTAGTTGAGCAGATTCTCGCCGTACCGGGAGGCTAGCCCGGCAACCGCGTCCAGCCGCGACCACGCTTGCTCATCGTGCGGCGTGGTGACGCGCACGAATACGCCGCCGTCAGGTTCGTCGAAGGCGGCACGCAGCGACATGTCGGCCTCTGCCACGAATTCAGTTACCTCACCCGCTTCCGGCTTATGCTCGCGCAGCAGTGTGCCGATATGCTCGGCCACATACCGGCCTGCCTCCTCCGGGCTGCGCGGTACGCGCGCTTCGATGTGCACGCCGGGTACCTCAAAGGCGGCTCGCATATAGCCCCAAGTCTCCTCTGGCGACACAATAACAGTATGGGAAATGGCAGCAGTACCACTCATAAAGGATTAACTATAAACGGGGAAATTATTCGCTGACTTCGCCCAGCGCCATGCGGTTAAAGCGGCGCACGACGATATTTTCGCCAAGCTTGGCGATATGCTCTTTGACGTAGTCGCCAACGGTCTGGTCCGGGTTCTTGATGAACGGCTGTCCAAGTAAGCAGTGTTCGGCCCAGTACTTTTTCAACATGCCATCGACAATCTGCGGCACCATATTATCAGGCTTGCCTTCAGCCTTGGCTTTTTCGGAAAATTCCTCAATTTTTTCGTCGATCACAGACTGCGGCACATCTACGTCGATGTCCACGTACTCCGGCGAACTCGCGGCGATGTGCATGGACAGGTCCTTCACCAAGTTGGTGAAGATCTCGTTGCGGGCCACAAAGTCGGTTTCGCAGTTTACCTCAACGACGACACCGATGCGGCCGTCGTGGTTGTAGGTACCAATGACTCCGGCGCGAGCCTCGCGCTCGCCGCGCTTTTCGGCCTTGGTCATGCCCTTCTTGCGCATTTCGGCCAGGGCCTTGTCGAAGTCGCCATTTGCGTCGTCCAGAGCGCGCTTCGCGTCAGTCATGCCCACACCAGTCAATTCGCGCAGGCGCTTGATCTCTTCAATGCTTACAGCCATTGTGAAGTCCCCCTTATTTCTCTTCTTTTTCGTCTTTGTCGGCGGCCGGAGCGGCTTTGGCGCGCTTGGCTTGTCCTGCGGCCACAGCTTGCTTGGCGTAGTCGGCGATCAGCTGAATGGTCTTAATAGCGTCGTCGTTGCAAGGCACCGGGTAGTCAACCAGGGTCGGGTCGGCGTTGGTGTCGACCAGCGCCACAATCGGCAGACCGAGCTTACGGGCTTCGCGTACGGCATTTACATCGGCAACGATGTCGAAAATAAACACGGCACCGGGCTTGGCAGCCATATTTTTGATGCCGCCGTACAAAACGTTGAGGCGGTCAATTTCTTCTTGGAAGCGCTGCACTTCCAACTTGCTGTACTTGCCGGCCAGTTCGCCGGAAGCCATTTTCTCTTCTAGGTCGTGCAAACGCTTGACGCGGCCAGAAATGGTCGGCCAGTTGGTCAGCATGCCGCCCAGCCAACGCTCGGTCACAAAGGGCTGCTTCGCGTCCTCGGCCATGGCGCGGACGATGTCCTGGGCCTGGCGCTTGGTGGCCACGAACAGCACTTGCTTGCCGTCGCCAACGGTGTCGGCGATAAAGTCCAGCGCGCGCTCCAGACCGTCAACCGTCTTATTCAGGTCGATGATGTGACTGCCACCGCGCTTGCTGTGGATGTACTCGGCCATTTTGGGGTGCCAGCGGCTGGTCTTGTGACCAAAGTGCGCACCGGCCTCTAATAGTTGTTTAATGTCTACGTCAACAGTAGCCATTGGTATTGTCCTTTCTCTTCGGATGGGCGCCTTCTGGGGCCTGCACGGCTTACCGGAAGGAGGATATGTTCCCAACCTGTTTTAATAAGTAACCTCTGTATTATAGCAGGAGCTATCCCTGTTTGTCTACTGCTTCCAGACGGCGAAGCCAGTTGCGGTCCGGCAGATGCGGCAGCAGGTCGACAATTTCGCGCAAGGTTTCTGCTTCGCGCTGACCCATATGCGGAGCTCGGCCTAGAGTGCCATCGGGCCGTTCGCGCCCGTCGGCTAAACGATCGTGGCGCATGCCCGCCATATCGAACTCAATGCCTCGATCGGCGCGTAGTTCATCGCGCTTGGGTTTTTGCCGCAATATGTAGTGGCGTATATCTACGCCGGCAATGCCGGGGTTGTGCATAGTAAAGACGCAAGCAGCCGGTTCCGGCAAGGCGCCTTCTGCCACCGAACCGTCGGCGCCCGGTTGGTAGTATGGCGAGGCAAATACTATGCGCAAGGTACTCCCCAGCGCCAGCACGCCAGACGCCTCCGGCACCAAACGGTGCAAATTGTAGTTTAGCTCTACTAGTTCGACCACCCGGCTGGGGGCGGCGGTAGCTATCGACAGTGCCTCGCCGTGGCCTGCCGGAAAGCCCTCTGGCACCGCATGCAAGCCATACCATTGTTCGTGTTCGTTTGGCGGCGGCTGATCCCAGGCAGCATCGCCAGCCTCCGGGTAGGGCGTGTTGTAACTGCCCACGCTGGGGACACCCTGGTCGGCCAAAAACCTTTGCGTGCGGTCAAATAGCAGCCCCAAACTGTAATGTGAGGCCGAGTAGTCCTCGATAAATGCAGCCATTGTTCGTAATATTATCTACTTTTGTCGAGTTGTTCAACTTTTTGAGAAACAACCTTGGTCGTCTTGCGCTGCGCAAGGTTTTGACATTTTGCCCGAGAACAGATACAATACTCTAGATTATGAAGAAAGACATTCACCCATCCAACTACCGCCCGGTGGTTTTTGAGGACCTGAACAACGGTTTCAAGTTCCTGACCCGCTCCACCGTGGCCACCGAAGAAACCACTAAGTGGGAAGACGGCAACGAGTACCCGCTGGTTAAGGTGCATATCACCAGCAGCTCGCACCCCTTCTTTACCGGCGAAGAGCGCATCGTCGACATCGAAGGCCGCGTCGACAAGTTCAAAGCCCGCGCTGAAGCCGCCACCAAGGCCCGCGAAGCCCGCATGGCTGCCGCCAAAAAGCAGGCCTCTCGCCACGCCGCCAAAGCCGAAAAGGCTGAAGCCAAGAAGAGCGGCAAATAGCTACCTACCCCGCACCCTAAACCGCCTGGTTAACTCGGGCGGTTTTGTTTTACACTAAAGCAGGAACAAACTATGGAACAAAAAGAACAAGCCTTACGCAGTGAACTCGCCGAGCTGGAAGAACGCTTGAGCGATCCGGCTATTTTTAGTTCCAAAGAATATCCGCGCCTGGCCAAGCGCCGCACCGAATTGGAGCGCATGGTTGGACTGTTTACGGAACACTCGCGGCTAGCCAAAGCCAAGGCTGAAGCCGCCGAGCTGGCCGCCGGCAACGATGCCGACATGGCAGAACTAGCTCGCAGCGAGCTCGCCGAGCTGGAGGACAAAATCGCTGGCAACGACGCCGCCCTGCAAGAGGCGCTCACCCCCAAAGACCCCAACGACGACCGCGACGTGGTCATTGAAATCCGCGCGGCGGCCGGCGGCGACGAAGCCAGCCTGTTTGCCGGCGAACTGTATCGCATGTACGTGCGCTGGGCCGAGCACCACCGCTACAAGGCTGAGCTGATCGACGAAGCGCCGAGCGAAGTTGGCGGCTACAAAGAAATCATCTTTGGCATCAAGGGCGAAGACATGTACAAGCAGCTCAAGTTCGAAGCCGGTGTGCACCGCGTGCAACGCGTGCCAAGCACCGAAAGTCAGGGCCGCATCCACACCAGCACCGTCACGGTGGCCGTGCTGCCTGAAGCCGAAGAAACCGACATCGAGATTAACCCGAGCGACCTGCGCATTGACGTCTACCGCTCGAGCGGCCACGGCGGGCAGTCCGTGAACACCACCGACTCCGCCGTGCGCATCACCCACTTGCCCACCGGCATCGTCGTGACCTGCCAGGACGAAAAATCTCAGATCAAGAACAAAGAAAAGGCGCTGGGCGTGCTGCGTTCGCGCCTTTTGGCCATCAAGATTGAAGAAGAGCAAAAGCAGCTCAGTGACGCCCGCAAAAAGCTGATCGGCTCTGGCGACCGCTCCGAAAAAATCCGCACCTACAACTTCCCCCAAGACCGCATCACCGACCACCGCATCGGCTACTCGCGCAGCAATATTCCCGGCGCGCTCAACGGCGAAATCGACGACCTGGTTGAGCAGCTGCAGGCGTACGAGCGCCAACTTATAAACGACGAAGTATGACCGTTGGCGAATTCCTAAAAAACGCAACCGCCGACTTTGCCCAAGCCGGCATTGAGAGCGCGCGCCTCGACGCGCTATTGCTTCTGGAGGACGCGCTCAAGCAAGACCGCGCGCTGCTTTTGGCCTACGAAGAGCATGAGATCCCGGCGGCCGCATTAAGCGAATTGGACAAAAAACGTACCCAGCGCGCAGCGCACATCCCCATGGCCTACATCAGGGGTAGCGCGCCGTTTTATGGCCGCGAATTCGCCGTTAATGAGCACGTGCTGGTGCCCCGGCCGGAGAGCGAAGCGCTCATCGATTTACTCAAGGCCCATGCGCCAAACGCCGAGGACCTGCACATCGCCGACGTCGGCACCGGCTCTGGCTGCTTGGGCATCACCGCCGTGTTAGAACTCCCAAACGCCCGTGCCACGCTGCTCGACATTGACGCCAGCGCGCTGGCCGTAGCTCAAAAAAATGCCAGCCGCTGGCACGCCGAAACCACTGCCGCTCGGCACGACCTGCTGCACGGCGCTGGCGGCCACTACGACATTGTGCTAGCCAACCTTCCCTACGTACCCGAAGCCATGCAAATCAACGCCGCTGCCATGCACGAACCGGCGCAGGCCATTTTCTCTGGCCCTGACGGCCTGGATCATTACAAACGGCTGTGGGAGCAACTGCGCGGGCGGACGCTCAAGCCGGCGCTGGTCATTACCGAGTCCCTGACTCACCAGCACCACGCCAACGCCCAGCTGGCCCGCGCCGCCGGGTACTACCTGGACGCCAGCCAAGATTTAGGCCAAGCCTTCCGGCTTATGGCGTAGCGTCGGTGCCGGTCGGTGCCGCGCCGAGCGTCACATCAACGGTTTTGGTCTTGCCATCGCGAATAATCGTCAGGATAACTTTGTCGCCTACGCCGTGCTTGTTGACTAGTGCCGATAAGCTGTTAGTTTGGTCAACCGCGGTGTCGTCCAACTTAGTAATAATATCGCCAGGCTGTAAGCCGGCCTTGTCGGCCGGGCCGCCGCTGATGATCGGCGTCGAACCCAACTCTTCTTGCTTGGGGATGTAGGCGCCGCGCGACACGGTCAGGTTGTACTGTTCTTTCACGTCGTTGGTGATCGGAATGTACACCACGCCGATGTATGGCCGCTCTAACTTGCCGGTGTCTTTGACTGCTTTAATCAGGCCGCTCACATCATTGATGGGAATGGCGAAACCGATGCTCTGCGCCGAGTTGGCGATCGCTGTATTGATGCCAATCACTTGCCCGTCCAAATTGACGAGCGGACCGCCGGAGTTGCCCTCGTTAATGGCAGCATCGGTTTGGAACAAGTCCTCGAGGTTTTCGGCGTTGCCGCCGCCCTGGTCAGTCGCCTGAATGGTGCGGCCGTAGCCGGAAACGATGCCGCTGGTGACGGTGTTCTGGAACTGGCCCAGGGCATTGCCAATGGCAATCACCGTGTCGCCCACTTGCATTTTGC
>DASVOI010000019.1:0-29280 GCA_036383395.1 Saccharimonadales bacterium (SeqCode) | reverse complement strand
GTCGTAAGACGTATGGCTACCGCTCATGCCGGCGTGCTCCATTGCTTCCTGGATGTCCCTATAGCTCGCGTCGTTGCCCAGGCGGTTGATATGCTGGCAGCGCAACATGCCTTCTTTGCCAGGACGAGCGCGCAGCAGTGTCAGCTGTACAACACTAGCGCCGGCGCGGGGCATAGCCATCATGCCAATAAGGCCGGGTACTTGCCGGTCTTCAATGGCGTGCAGCTGCATGTCTGCCGCCGACAACAGCTGATTATTCCAGTGCCCGTCGGGGTGCGTGTGCAGATGGACTGCTAGGTCGGGGCGTACGGTATCTTCGGACTCGTGCGTGATGCTCCTCAGGTCAATGCTGTCGCTGGGCTTCCTGCCCTCGGGGGTGTGGTCCTCGGCATGTATGACCTGTGATACAAGCAGGCCGCTGGCGGCGCGATAGACGGCGAGCCCCGCTTCGCTGCCGGTGTTGAGCGTATGGTGTGCAGCCTCAAAGAGTGCCTCGGTAAAATCAGGCGAAACCAGCAGTCCATGTAGTTCGGGCTCAGTGGGTGCCGCAGGGCCAATCATTAAGTATATTATATAATTTTTGTACCATAAATACAATTATTAAAGAGACTGCTTACTTTTGGTGTTTTCTGCCGCAGGCGCTTAGCTGTTGCAAAAACCGGCCCGCCCGTGGCACAATAAACGTAAGCGAAATAAGTCAGCGAAAGAGGGAGCATGCACCAGTTTGATATCCTGAGCATTGGCGACGTCGTGACCGACGCGTTCATTAAACTGTTCGACGATCAAGCCAAGGTAGTAAAAGACGACAAAGGCGGTAATTGGCTGGCCATGCCGTTCGCTACCAAAATCCCTTTTGACCACGCCGAACTTATTGAAGGCGTCGGCAATGCTGCCAACGCCGCCGTAGCCTTTGCCCGCTTGGGGCTCAAGAGCACCTTTGTGACCAACGTCGGCGGCGATGCCTACGGCCGCGAAATCATTCAGGCCCTGGGCAAAAACAAGGTCGACACTCGTTTTGTGCGGATCAACCCCAGCAAGAAGAGCAACTACCACTTCGTGCTGTGGTACAAAGAAGAACGCACCATCCTCATTAAGCACGAAGAATACGACTACCACTGGCCGCATCTGCACGGCAGCGAGGTTCCGCGTTGGGTCTACTTTAGTTCCATCAGCGAAAATGCGCTGGAGTATCACGACCGGGTCGCCGACTGGCTGGACGAAAATCCGAGCGTGCACTTGGCGTTTCAACCCGGCACCTTCCAGATGAAAGCCGGCACCGAGCGCTTAAAGCGCCTGTACCGCCGCACAGCGGTGCTTATTTTGAATCGTGAAGAAGCGGCGTTCGTCAGCGGCGGCAGCGTGAAAGACGTGCATAACCTGTTTGACCGTCTGCACGCGCTCGGCCCGCAGGTGGTAGTAATCACCGATGGCCCCAAGGGCGCATACGCCAGCGACGGCCAGCAGCGCCTGCAAATGCCGCTGTATCCTGACCCCAAGCCGCCGTACGAGCGCACCGGCGCCGGCGACGCGTTCGCCTCGACCTTTGTGGCGGCCGCCGCCAAAGGCCTCAGCCTAGAGGACGCGCTGCGCTGGGCGCCGATCAACTCCATGAGCGTGGTGCAAAAAGTTGGCGCCCAAGCCGGCCTGCTCAAAGAAAAAGAACTGCTGCAACTGCTGCACGACGCGCCAAAAGACTACGAACCCAAGCCGTTCTAAACTAAACGTCTTTGTGCTCAAATTCCATGCTCAGCAGCCGCTCAAACTCGGCGTAGCTGTCGGCGATTAAATCGGGCGGCACAGCGAGTTTTTGTAATTCTTTGCGGCTATAGCGAGTGGTGATGGCGCAGGTGAACAGCCCGGCACCTTTGGCGCTCATGATGCCGCGCGGATCATCTTCAAAGGCCAGCACTTTTGCTGGCGGTACGGTAAGGCGCAAACTTTGAAAGGCTTTTTTGAAGGCCTCGGGGTGCGGCTTGGGGTGGGTAAACATGTCCTTCGAGATAATATTTTTCTCGGGGAACAAACTGCGCAAGCCGATAATATCCAGCGCAATAAAAATGTCGCGGCGTACCGCTGTGCTGGCAATGGCCAGCCGGTCTTCGTAGCCGCGGCTATATAACTTGTGCACAAAGTTTTTCGCGCCGAGCACTTCGGTGCCAAAGGTGCGCAGGGCTTTTTCGTGCCATTTGTCTTTTAGCTCGACAATCTCGCGCAGCAGCGGGTTGGCGTGGTCGATCTCGCCGCGGGTGATGCCGGCCATGAGCAGTACATTCCAAACCGCGCCCTCCAGGGTGTGGACTGGCGCGTCACGAAAGGCGCGGATGTTCTGCTCGGTGGTGAAGGCTGCCAGCTCGGGGATCTTGCGGCGCTTGCCGACGTCGTGCACGGCGAGCAGCCGCGACTCCTCGTGCAAGCCACTGGGGTGACCGGGCGGATAGTTGCTGAGCAGGGTGTCGTCCATGTCGAAGATGGCAGCGGCGAAATCTGAGTATTTTGGCATAAGAGAACTATACCACGCATCGTGCTTGTGATAATCTGTAAGCAGATATGACGCGATTTTTGTCAGAAGCGCTTGGTGCGTCCGAGCCGACATTTAGCCAGGGGATACAACAACTAGAACAAGCGGCCGGGCGGCCAGGGGCGGACATTCGTCTGACGGCTGACATCATGCGCCGTACCCGCGGCAAAATTGCCGAGTTGGGCTTGGACCCGAACGACACGACCGGCCCCGAACTGTATAGTGCCTTGCAAGAACGCTTAAAGCGCGACGAGCAGACCGTGCGCGCCGCTTTGGGTATTGCCGAAGACGCCGCGCCCAGCGACATCATCGCCCGCGTGCAGCAATTTTTGGAAAAACACGATGCGCCCAAGCTATGCTTTGCCTTAAAGACCAGTGTGGCCAAGCGTCTGCTCAAAAAGAAGCCGCCGAAGGTGGCCATGAAACGCTTGGGCTACCGCTCGGTGGACTCTATGCTGAAGCACGAGCAGCCAGCCAACTTGTACGGCGCCGCCCTCATGGTGGAGCCGGCAGCCTGGCATAAGTCCTTCCGCGAGCAGTATGCCAAGCTGACGCCCAGCGACTTTGAGCCGCGCGACATCGCCCTGACTCAGCCAAAATCGAAGCGCTGGGAAGAGCTGGCGCACGAATTTGTCGCGGCCTCGCACCACAATATCCTGAGCTTTCGCGAGCTGGGCGCCGTGGTGCTGCTGTCCATCGACCACGCTGTCGACGGTCTCGCCATCACCACGCTGCTGCTGGTGCTCGAAGAGTTCAACGGCATCCGTGCCCACAGCAGCTACGCTAAGTTGCAGCAGGTCAAGCCGGACTTTGGCAAGCGATTGCAGGAGTCGTCCGTGACCGAACCTTACACCAGCGCGACGCTCGCCGGCCAGCCGGTGCCGTGGCGCATGATCCAGCGTTATTACGCCCGCTTTACGCAGGCCTACCACCCAGAGATTTTTGAGCCGCACGTGCAGCCAGAAGATTTGCAGTGGCTGAGCGGTGAGCAGGCCTTGGCTCGGCTGGAGCCGACACTGGCCTTCTGGGAGGGCAGCGAAACGCTCGGCCTGCTGGCCGACGACGGCAGCATCGTGTCGTGCAATGCGCTGGACGTTGCGCTGAGCTACTGCAACCACCTGTCGTTCGGGGACCGCATCGTACACTTTGTGCGCGACAATCTGTGGCACGAGCTAATGATGCATTATTTAAACCAAGAAAATCTCGAAACAGCCGTGCACCAACAGCTGTCGGCCGAGTTGGGCTCGCCGCTGGAAGTTGCTGAGCAGGAAGTGTACAATTAGCGTAACCACTATGTCACCCGATTTAAACGATCTGAAATATTTGCGGCACGCCTTGTGCGTGTCTGGCGCGGCCGCCGGGCCGACGGTAAAAAACGCGCACGATTTGGCTGTGGGGCTCGGCAAAGCGATTGCCAAGAGCGGACACATTCTAACGACCGGCGCCACCGTGGGTCTGCCATACTTTGCTGCCCGGGCGGCAAAAGAAGCCGGCGGCACGAGCATCGGGTTTTCGCCGGCCGGCAGCATGCGCGAGCACGTGCACAAGTACCGCTTGCCGTATGACGTCTTTGATTTTATTAACTTCACCGGCATGACCTACGTGGGCCGCGACCTCTACCTGGTGCAGTCCAGCGATGCGGTTATCACCGTGGGCGGCCGTTTTGGCAGCTTGCACGAGTTTACCTCGGCGCTCGAGGCCCACAAGCCCTGCGGCGTTCTGTTGGGCAGCGGCGGCACCGCCGATCTCATCCCGCAGCTCATGGAAATGCTGACGCCGCCCAACGGCGACCTCGTCGTATACGACACCGACCCCGATCGCCTCGTCCAGAAAATTGTAGATATCCTGGACAACAAGAAGGCCGATTTGCGCCGCGAATTTGCTCACCGAGATATGCATTGGTTCCTGCGCGAGACATCTACATCGCCACCGCCGCACGCCGGCTAACGGAGGCCCTATGAACGACAAGGAAAAGCGAGAGCTAGCCGCGAGCGAGATTATCCTCGCCATTCTGGCGGTACTCGGCGTTGGTGTCGTGGTGTGGTTGGCTTGGTCGCGGTAATAACGGAGGAGAAGACGTGAAACACGAGGTACGGCAGAAGGGTGTAACGCAAGTGATGGTGATTGGCATGATTGTGGCCGCCGCCCTCATTATTGGTTTGCTGGTGTGGGGGCAGTCGCGCAACCAGTCCAAGAGCAAGAGCAATAATGCGGCCAGCTCGTCTAGCGCCGCCACGCAGCTTGCGCCCCACACGGCGCAGGGCAACGCCGTTACCGCCGACAAAACGCACGTCGCCATCAAAGAGTGGAGTATCGAAGCGTCGTACACCGGCAAAGCAGACCTCAAGTACACGATTGTCGGCAACCGGGCCACGTTTGGCACCGACCAGCTCACTACACTAGATCGCAACTGCGACTACCGCGGCGGCTCCATCGTACGCTACATGCCGAGCGACATCATGAGCGCCAGCGGTCTGGACGAAAGCGGCGGCGATCAGGCGGCCAGCTTGCCGGGGCAAAACGGCACACTGCCTGGCACCGACATTCCGTACTCCTACGTCGACGGCTACTATTACGTCTTTACCCCTGAGCCGTCCAGCTGCGGCGACGACCCGAGCGCGACCGGCCCGGTGCAGCAGCAAGTGCAGGATCAGGTTAAGTCCTTTGCCGGCAGCTTTACCGCCGCGCCCGCACACTAGATCTGTTACAATATCATGATGGCCACTTTTCAGCTACAGAGCGACTACCAGCCCATGGGCGACCAGCCCGCCGCCATCGCGCAGCTCACCAGCGGCGTGCAAGACGGCTTGCGCAACCAGACGCTGCTCGGTGTGACGGGCAGCGGCAAGACCTTTACCATGGCTAACGTTATTCAAAATACGCAGAAGCCGACGCTCGTGCTCAGCCACAACAAAACGCTGGCCGCGCAGCTGTATGAAGAATTCAAAAAGTTTTTCCCAGACAACGCCGTGCACTACTTCGTGAGCTACTTCGACTATTACCAGCCGGAGGCGTACATTCCGCGCAGTGACACCTATATCGAAAAAGACAGCCAAATTAACGAAGAGATCGACCGCCTGCGCCACGCTGCCACCGACGCGCTGCTGACTCGCCGCGATGTTATCATCGTGGCCAGCGTGAGCTGCATTTACGGCATCGGCTCGCCGAGCGACTATAACGACTTACGCGTTAGCGTTCGCACGGGCGAGCGCCGCCAGCGCGACAAAATGCTGCGCCAGCTCACCGACATTCAGTATCAGCGGAACGATATCGACTTCCACCGCAGTACTTTTCGCGTCCGCGGCGACGTGGTGGATGTCTTTCCGGCTGGCGAGGAACTGGCCTACCGCATTGAGTTCTTTGGCGACGAAGTGGAGCGCATTCTCAAGATCGATCCGCTAACCGGCGAGATTTTGGGCAAACCCGAGACTTTAGACATTTTCCCCGGCTCTCACTACGTGACGCCCCAAGATAAACTGCAATTTGCCCTGGGCAAAATCGAAAACGAGCTGGCCGAGCGCCTGCATCAGTTCAAAAAAGAAGGCAAACTGCTGGAGGCCCAGCGCCTGGAGCAGCGCACTCGTTTTGACCTCGAGATGCTGCAAGAAACCGGCTTCGTAAAAGGCATCGAGAACTACAGCCGCTATCTGACCAACCGCGAGCCGGGCGAGCAGCCGGCCACGCTGCTCGATTATTACCCTGACGATTACCTGCTGCTGATCGACGAGTCGCACATGACCATCCCGCAGGTGCGCGGCATGTATAACGGCGACCGCGCCCGCAAGGAGGTGCTGGTGGAGCATGGCTTTCGCCTGCCGAGCGCTATGGACAACCGGCCGCTGACCTTCACTGAGTTTGAAAAACACATGCGCCAGGCCATTTATGTCAGCGCCACGCCGGCCGAATTTGAGCTGTCGCGCTCTCCGGCGCCTGCCCAGCAAGTTATCCGCCCGACCGGCCTGCTTGATCCGCCCATCGAAATCCGTCCGGTGGACGGCCAGGTGGACGACCTGATCGCCGAAATTCGTAAGACTGTCGGCAAGCAGCAGCGCGTGCTCGTCACCACGCTTACTAAGCGTATGTCCGAGGACCTCACCGACTACCTCAAGGAGCTGAACATCAAGGTGGCCTATCTGCACAGCGACGTCGATACGCTGGACCGCACCGATATTTTGCGAGATCTGCGCCTGGGCGTCTACGACGTTTTGGTGGGCATTAACTTGCTGCGCGAAGGGCTCGACTTGCCAGAAGTGTCGCTGGTGGCCATCCTGGATGCCGACAAAGAAGGCTTTTTGCGCAGCGCGCAGGCGCTGATCCAAACCGTGGGCCGCGCTGCGCGCCATGTTGAGGGGCACGTCATTATGTACGCCGACCACATCACCGCCAGTATGCAGCAAACCATCGACGAAACCGACCGCCGCCGCAAAATCCAGGAAGCTTACAACACCGAGCACGGCATTACGCCAACTGGCATCAGCCGCAGTATCGAAAAGGGCATGCGGCCTGATCTGCCCGAAGAAGCCAAGCGCGCCAAACTCGACCTCAAGAAAATCCCCAAAGACGAATACAAGAATCTGCTAAAAGACCTGACCGCCCAGATGGACCTGGCTGCGGCCAACCTGCAATTCGAGACTGCTGCCGAGCTGCGCGACATTATCGCCGATATCAAAGCAAAAATGTAGTTGGCGTGGTATTATTACGTCTAATAATTGTGTAGGATCTGCGAAAATATGCCAAAAGATACCGGCAGAAGGCGGGGTGGCGGCGTCGAAAATTTACACAGCCTGCCGCTTGGCGAGCTGGAGACTGCGCTGCACGGCGCCTGGGATGCGAGTGAGCGCCACGAAAAAACAGGGCACGCGGCGCCTATAGCCGACTCCGAGCTGCGGCAGGTGCCCGCACTTGGCCCGGCCGAATCGCCGGCGAGCAAGGCGTGGGGCATTTATCTTGGGCGCAGAGTGTTGTCGAAGTCCTTGGGGTATATGGTGGGGCGGTGGGGCGCCGCCGCCGAGGCGATGGGCCTGGACTTTTACCCTACTAGGCAGCCTCTTGGTGTGCGTTATCTGGGATTCAGGACGCTGACCGATCTCAAGATTTTTTCCAAGGCGGCCAGCTCCGGCGAACCGATCGAGGCCCAGAACCCAAACATCCGAGTCATTGGTCATTTTGAACAGTTGCTCAGCGACCCGCTCGCCAAGGAGGAGATTGACGCCACATTTGTCGCTTCCAGCTTGCGCTTGCAAGGCGAGGAAGTTATATCCCGTGAATACGGCCAGCCGGACGAGGGAACAAGTGTCGTCTTGGGTATGCGGCTCACCAACCTTTACGCGGCTGCGCCAGGCGAGGATCCGGTCGGCGACCTCCGCGATGAGCGGAACTACTATCTGGATTTCTACGACCCGAATTTTTACGGACGCTTGCCGAGCCGCGCTCCGTATATCCCCATGGGCTGGATCCGCGATATAGCAGTGGCCGATCCTCGGGTAAGTGAGCTGATGGAAACATGCCAGCACGTCGGGAAACCAACGATTGTGTTGGGCGCACTCGGCCTAACGCGCGAAATGGCCTGGGCTGCGCCGCCCGTCCGATAGCCTTGGAATGTTGCAACGTAATCTGATATAGTAGAAGAAATATGGCAGACCTCACCCGCGACGATGTCTTAAAATTGGCTCGGCTCGCCCGGCTCACAATTACAGACGAAGAAATTGAAAAATACCGCAAGGAGCTGAGCGAGATCTTGCAGTATGTGGAGCAGCTGAGCAAGGTTGACGTGACTGGTCTTGCGCCAACCACGCAGGTGACCGGCCTGAAGAACGTTATGCGTGAAGACGAAGTCGTTGACTATGGCGCGAGCCCCGACGACTTGCTGCGCCTGGCGCCTCAGACCGAGGACCGCCACATTAAAGTAAAGAGGATGATTGGATGAGTCAGTGGCTGCCCATCGCTGAAATTGCCGCGAAAGTTCGCACCGGCGAACTGGAAGCGGTCGCCCTGGTTGAACAGGCGCTGCGCACTATCCAGGAAAAATCCGAATACGACGCCATTATTTCCACGACCGCGGAGCGTGCCCGCGAGCGCGCCGCAAGCATCGATGCCGCCGTAAAGAACGGCCAGGAACCCGGCCGCTTGGCTGGCGTGCCGTTTATTGCCAAGGACAACTTTTTGGCATTTGGTGCAGAAACAACGGCGGGCAGTAATATTTTGAAAGGTTTTGTGGCGCCGTACCAGGCGGCTGCTATCGAAAAATTGGAGGCCGAAGGCGCAGTTTGCGTGGCAAAAGCCAATATGGACGCGTTTGGCCACGGTGTGAGCACTGAGCACAGCGACTACATGGTTACTAAGAACCCGCACGACAAGGAGCGCGTACCCGGCGGCTCGTCTGGCGGCTCGGCAGCGGCGGTGGTGCTCGACTTGGCACCATTTGCTATTGGTACAGACACGGGCGGCTCTATCCGCCAACCTTCCAGCTACTCTGGCTGCATCGGCTACAAGCCAACCTATGGGCTGGTTTCGCGCAGCGGCGTTATTGCCATGATCAGTAGCACCGACACCATTGGCGCACTTGGCCGCACCACTGACGACGTCGCATTAGTTATGGATGTCATGGCTGGCCGCGACCCACTGGACAGCACCACAATTGAGCGCGATCCCCTCGGCTACACCGATATCACCGCCGACTTGAAGGGTAAAAAGATTGGCTTGCTCAAAGAGTATATGGCAGATGGTCTGGACGACGGCGTGCGCGCGGTTGTCGATGCTGCTGCGGAAAAGTTCAAGACAGCTGGCGCCGAGGTACAAGAAATAAGTATCCCATCGCTTTCGCTGGCGCTTGCCACCTATTACATCATTTGCCCGGCAGAAATCAGCAGTAACCTTAGCCGTTACGACGGTCAGCGTTTCCTCTATAGCTATCCCGACGTAGCCAACCTGGAGGAGAGTTACGCCAAGACACGCGGTGTCGGTTTTGGTACCGAGGCGAAACGGCGCATCATGATCGGCACGTATGTACTTTCGAGCGGTTATTACGACGCATATTATCGCAAGGCGCAAACCGTGCGTACCAAACTCATTAATGAATTTAATGATGCTTTCGCTCAAGTTGATTTTCTGATTGGGCCTGCAGCACCCACGGCAGCATTCAAGATTGGCGAGACAGCGGACGATCCGATGCAGAATTACCTCATCGACATTATGACGGTGGCACCAAGTTTAGCTGGTATTCCCGGAGTTGTTGTCCCGGCTGGACTCACAGGCAACCTGCCGGTTGGTCTGCAGATTATGGCCGCTCAGCGCCAAGACCGCGCGCTGCTGGGCATGGCCAAGGCCGCCGAAGGACTCCTGCGATGATGGCTGCCGCCATCGCCGTTGTAGCCGCTCTGGGCGTAGCTGCGCTGGCCTTTGCCTGCTGGTGGCTGTGGCGCCGCCGGCCGCAAGCGCTCAAGACCGACTATTTCCAAACCCAGTGGCACGACCTGCAAGGCCTGCTGCGCGACAAGACCAAGTGGCCGGAGGCCATCGCCAGCGCCGACAAATTGCTGGACACAGCGCTCAAGAAGAAGCGTATTCGCGGCCACACTATGGGCGAACGCCTGGTGAAGGCCCAGCGCCTGTTTACCGATAACGACAGCGTGTGGTTTGGCCACAAACTCCGCAACAAATTAGATACCGAACCAGAGACCAAGCTAAAAGAGGCCGACGTCAAGCAAGCGCTTGTCGGCATGCGCCAAGCACTAAAAGATGTAGGAGCCTTACCAGATGCTGAAGGCAGAATTTCGAAATAAATACCGCGCTACCATTGGCATTGAGTGCCATGTGCAGCTAAAGACCGCGACCAAGCTGTTTGCGGCCGTGGGCAACGATGCCCGCGAGGCCGAGCCAAACACGCTGGTCAGCCCGATCTGCTTTGGTCTGCCGGGCACGCTGCCGGTGCTCAACAAAGAAGCCGTGCATCTGGCGATGCGCGCCGCCTTTGCGCTGGACACGGTGCCGCAAAAGTTCAGCATCTTTGAGCGCAAACATTATTTTTACCCGGACTTGCCGATGGGCTACCAGATTTCGCAGCTGCATCAGCCGATCATCGTCGGCGGCAGCGTGACCGCCGAGGTTGACGATGAGCCGTTCACCGTACGCATTAACCGCGTCCAGATCGAGGCTGACGCCGGCAAGAGCACCCACCCAGCCGGCAAAGACTATAGCCTGGTTGACCTCAACCGTGCCGGCACACCGCTGCTCGAAATTGTCAGCGAGCCCGACATGCACAGCCCGGCCCAGGCCAAGGCCTACGCCCACGAACTGTACCTGCGCATGCGCTACGCCGACGTTTCTGACTGTAATTTGTACTACGGCAACATGCGCTTTGACGTCAACGTTTCGGTGAGCCAGACCGACGAATGGGGCACTCGTACCGAAACCAAGAACATCAACAGCTTCCGCGCCGTAGAAAAGACGGTGGAGTACGAGATCAACCGCCAGATCGAGCTGCTCGAAAAGGGCGAGAAAATCGCCCAGGAGACCCGCGGCTGGGACGACGCCAAGCAGCGCACGTTTAAGCAGCGCACCAAAGAAGACGCCGAAGATTACCGCTACATGCCCGACCCTGATCTGCCGCCTATCGAACTAAACGATAGCCAAATCGAGACCGTGAAGGGCGAAATGCCGGTGCTGCCCGACGAATGGCGTACGCGCCTCAGCAGCCTGGGCCTGGACAAGTCTGCGATGGAGCTGCTGCTCGAGGCCGACCTGGACGACCCGGCGGTCAGCTACCTGGCGCTCATCGAAGAGGTCATTAATGAAAAAGAGTTCGCCAAGCAGCTCGCCAACTGGTTTGTAAACCTGGAAGTGCCGCTGAGGCGCGAAGAGGGCGCGCACCTGAACCGCGACATCACCAACCAGGGGCGTCTGCACCTGTACCGCTTCGTGGCCGCGCTAGTCAAGGACGGCAAGCTGAGCTCGTCAAACGCCAAGGCGCTCATCACCAAGGCGCTGGCCGCCGCTGAGCAAATCCAGGACATTGAGGCCTACGCCAAACAGCACAACCTGACCCAGGAGTCGGACACCGGCGCGCTGGAGGCTATTGCCAAACAAGTCATCGAAGAGAACCCCAAAGCTGCCGAAGATATTAAGAATGGCGAAATGAAGGCCATCGGCTTTTTGGTGGGACAAATGATGAAGGCATCGCAGGGCCGCGCCAATCCTGGCCTGGCCGCTGAACTGATTAAGAAGCAACTCGGAGTGTAAGGAGGTTACGCTATGGCAAATCCACGACCAACAAAAGCAATTATCGCTGCGGCCGGTTTCGGTACGCGGTTTCTGCCGCAAACCAAGGCAATGCCCAAGGAAATGCTGCCAATTGTCGATAAGCCGGTGATTCAGATTATTGTGGAACAGCTGGTGGCGGCCGGCGTCACCGATATTATCATCGTGACCGGTTACACCAAGCGGGCCATTGAGGACCATTTTGACCGCAACGAAGAGCTTGAAACCGAGCTGCGCAGCAAGGGCAAGGACGCCTACGCCGAGATCTTGAAAGAGATCGCTGAGCTGGCCAACTTTGTATACCTGCGCCAAAAGGGGACGCCCAAGGGCAACTCGCGCCCGTTGCTCAACGCCAAGCACTTGCTCAAAGAGAACGAGCCGTTCTTCTATCTGTTCGCCGATGACTTTTTCCGCTGCGAGGTGCCGTACCCGCAGCAGCTGCTGGAGGCTTACGAACAGACTGGCCGCCCGGTAATCTCGGCCGTTAAGGTTGAGCCGAACGACTCCAAGCGCCTGGGCATGATTGACGTCGACGGCCAGCTGGACGACCACACCTTCCGGGTCAAGGGCTTAGTAGAAAAGCCCGGCCCAGAAAAGACGCCCTCGCTGTTTGCCAGCGCCGGCAGCTTCCTGCTGACACCCGACCTGCTAAAGATCATTGAGCAAGAAAAAACTGGCGCCGGCGGCGAAATTGTTTTGGCTGACGCCATCAACGAGTACGCCCAAGAAAATGAAGTGTACTGCCGTTTTATCGAAGGCGTTTGGCACGACGCTGGCGACAAGGCACGCTATCTGGAGGCTATCGTGGACCATGCGCTGCTCGACAGCGAGTTGGGGCCAGACTTCCGCAGCTACTTGCGCCGCCGTTTGGAAGAAGACTAGCCTTGGCGGTTAGGGCGGTAAATCCCGTCGGTACCAATGGTGCCGCGGGGTTTTTCGCTTTCGCGCAGATCGGCTTCTTCGACGGCGTCAACTGCTTCGCCTTCAGGGCCGGCACCGGCTTCACTGTCGGCGTTTTCGCCGTCGCCCTTGCGCCGGCGTGCGCCGGCCGCGCCCACCCAGCCGGAAACGCGGGCGCGCCGCTGGGTGCGGGCTTGCAGTGCGGCATCCCTGGCTTCTTGCAGGCGTTTGAGAGCAAGGTCGTAGGTAATTTGTGCGCCGGCTGGCAGTGTTTCGCGGTCAACAAGGGCTAGGCGGTCCTCGGCGCGGCGTGCTAGGGCCAGCTGGAGCGCGGGTTCGGCGCGGGACATGTCGTAGAGGTGCATCAGCTCGCACTCGGCCAGGGCCGCGGACAGGGCAGGGTCAGCAAAGTTGCCGCGGTCGTCCAGCAGTGGCTCGAGGCCGTAGGTGCTTTCGAGGTGAAGCGCGATTGCCGCGCGGGCTTGCTGCTGGTGGGGTTGGCGGGCCATGCGTCCGGCAAAAGCCGCGTCGGCTGTGAGCAAAAAGGCCCATGACGGCGGTTCTTGCGGCAAGTATTGCGCGATATATGTTTCCATTCGCTCCGGCAGCAAGTGCTGGCCGTGGTGCTGCGTTACGGCTACGGCTTGCGGCAGCGCCTCTGAATGCTGTGCCAAGAAAGCCTTAGCAGCCATACCAAAGCGCGTTCGGGTGAGTGTCCCGACAGTCATGCCAGGCAGTTCTTGCACCAGCTGCAGTAACGCCCAAGCATGGCCGCGCTGCAGGAGTGTGCCGTCCGGTCCAAAGGCGGTGCGGACCAGTCCGGACAACTGGTTGGGGTTGGCGACGACCTGGTTGGCGGTCTGCAAATAGGCCTCTTCGCCCTCGGCCGTGGCGGTCAGCATCTCTGGGGTACTAAATGCGTAACGTTGGCGGAAATCGGCGCGTTCAGCTTCGGCTCCGGCGATGTTGCCCACGGCGCGTGTTACCAGGTTGCGGTAGCGCTGGGCTTGCGGCCAGCGGCCGTGGCCTTCGGGCCGCCAAGGGGTGTAAGGGCCTTGGCGCAGGGCGCGCTTGGCAGTGTCGCTGGCATGCGGCCGCGGTGCCGGCGCATCCATGCGAAACGGTATGTCGCCGTTCGCACCAGTGTGCCACAGGCGCCGTTGGGCGTCCCAGCTGATGGGGTATACATTTTCCGGCGGTTTGATATCAAGTCCATGCAAGATCAGCGACACGCCGGCCGCTGGCCCGCGCTGCATGACGTCGACCAGTGCCTCGCGCTCGTATTCGTCTAGGCCGTTGCCTCGGCCTAAAATGACTACCAGTTGCCACGGAGTCGGCAAATTGTCGCCGCGTTCGAGTAAATCGCGCATACTCATGCCGGGGGGCAGCCATTTGTTGTTGGCTTGCGTAATGCCTATGCGCAGACCCTGCAATACTTCGTGGAGGCTGCCGGGCGCAGCGATAGTGACAAGGCCTTTATTTTCGTCAGGCTGCATATCTTCAAATGCGCCGGTGCCGTGGGCGTCGAGGACGGTGACTTTGAGCGAACCGGGCGCCATGACGGCGGCGGTGCGCACTACTAGGTTGCGGGCTATCTTGCCGGCTATACCGGCTTCCTGTGCCAGGCGACGCTGCCGGTTTTGGTTCTCAACGCGAGCCTGCTCCTCAAAGCGTATTTTGGCCTGACGTTGCTCGTTCATAGGGATGCCAGCCATGGACCGCGGGCGGACGGGCCTGGCCAGGGCAGGGTCGCCCAGCAGCAGATGGCCGTCGGCCAAGGTCGGCACCAGTACTGGCATATGGGTTTCGGGGTTGATGCCGATGCGCACCGGGCGCGGCATAGTGCTGCGCGGTGTGTCGCTGTCGGCGCGCAGGTTTGCCCACTGGTCCCAGGGCGCTACGCCGCGGCCCGGCGCCCAAGCTTCGGCGCAAGCAACCAGTGTGCCGGCAAACTCTTGCTGCCGCACCAGGACAGGGTCAAGCACGGCAGCAACGGGTGCTCCCGCGTGCTCTACGCCACCCCCGGTTTCGCCTACTGGTCCGCTCATAGTATTTCGCCACGCATTATAACATGAGACAAAAGCATGGAGTAAATAGAAAATAGCTTGGCACCTTTGCGTAAAGTGGTATAGTGAGTAGTACAATTAGCTTATGAATACAGCCGAACAAATTCTGGTTATCATTCTGGCAGCGGCACTAGCTCTCTTTCTTATCTTGTCGATTATTATTGCGTCGCAGGTGATTCGCCTGATGCGCAGCCTGCAGGGCCTCGCCGACCGGGCGCAGGAGCTTGTTGACTCTGCCGAGTCGGCCGCCGAAATGGTCAGAAACACCGTTGGCAAACTGAGTGTCCTCAAGTTTGCGCACTCTATTTTTGATATGGTTACGAACAAAACTAAGCACGGCAAAGGGGACTAGTATGGCAAAGGACTCAATGAAAAAGTTTGCGATTGGCGCACTCGTGGCGGCCGCGGCCGGTTACGTGGCTGGTCTGCTGACCGCGCCCAAGAGCGGCAAAGAAACCCGCGAAGACATCAAGAACACCGCTAAGGCAACCGTCAGCGCCGCCGAAAAAGAACTAAAGATGCTGCACACCGAACTGAGCAAGCTGATGGACGAAGCCCGCGGCCGCGCCGGTGAGCTAAAGGGCACCGCCCAAGAGGGCCTCGACAAAGCCATGGCCGCTGCTAAGGTCGCCAAAGAAAAGGCCCGCGAGCTGTTAAGCGCCGTCCATGAAGGCGACGCCGACGACAAAGACCTCAAGAAAGCGATCGACGAAGCCAACAGGGCTGTCACCCACCTAAAGACCTACCTCAAGAAATCCTAGGTGTTTTCTTGGGTGGTGCTACGAAGCGCTTGATCGGCTTGATGCTAATTTTTTTGACTTGTGCGAGTACGCTAGGCCACTGTTGCTCAGTTAGTGTTCCGGCTATCGACCGGCTGACTATGGCCTCGTAGTTGTGTATAGATTTGGCAAAGAGTTCACCAGGATCTGTTTGAGTGGGTGATGCTGAACTGAATAGTGAGACCTGCCCTGCTGGGCAACGCGCACGATCTCCCCGGTACACTTTCTTGTAGTGCGAGAAAGTGCTGTTTTGCACCTGCTCTTCAAGGACCCGGTAGTGGAGTGCAAGCTGGGCAGCGTCGGCGCCGGCAATAGTTAGGCGGGGACCAGTGACCTCTGCAACGGCACGTATGCGTTCAGGAGTTTGTGGACCCGTAATCAGAAGGTGTGGGCCTCGTTTCAGTTGGCCGACTAGATAGCGTAGCTCTTCGAGGGTCTGTCGCCAAACTTGTTCATCACCAAGGGTCTGGAGGTTGAAAGCGACCAAGTCGATTGACGGGCGACCGTTTATCCACTGCGCTATTTGATTCATATTGGACTCATCTTGAGGAATCCAGTAAAAGTGCGGTATCGCGGCAATGCCCAGCTTATGGGCTAAGTCGTAAATAATCAAACTGCGCTTTTGGTTAATGGCATGCTCTAGATACGGGTGGTTGTACCAGAAAGAAAAGTTTGCAGCAACCAGCGCAGCTAGTCCTTGCTCGGCCAACTCGGCCAGAACGACCTCTCGGTTAACCCAAAAAATTTCTAGACGTGGGTCATCACCGTAGAGAAGGCCAATTATCTTTGTGCTGGTCGGAATGCCCAGTCTGGCACGAATGTTGGGGCGTGCGTGCGACCCGCTGGCGTCAAGGAGTTCGTCAAGTGTTACGGCTACGTACCTGGGCACAAGGTTAGTAAACAGGCGTGCGGAAAAACTAGGCACGATGGGTAGGTATGGCGTGCCCGCAAGAGAGGGCACGAGGACGTGCCCTGCCATGACGTTATCAAGATGCAGCCCGCGGCAAGCGGCCACGACGTCCATGACTCGGGCGTCGTCGGCGTTATATACATCGTAATTGTCGGCGCCCGCGTAACAGTTGTGCGCGACACCTTCTCTTGGGCAGTTTGGATTGGGGCACGCAAAGAGGGCCAAATTAGGTTTCATGCGTTTCCGCCTGCACGCTGCCGGTCACTAGTGCGCCCCCTGGCGTGGTGACAATTTCTTCAATCTTGCCCGCGTATTGGTAGCCTGCATTGCCGCACACCCACATAAGCGCGGCGTTTACGTCGAGGTAGACGCCGACCTTGCTGCTACCAAGCCAGACGTCCATCTCGTCTTTGCTGGCACTGGGCACCAACATAAAGCCGTCCCCAACGTGTATTTGTCCTGGCGCAACTGCCATAACGAGCTGTGCGCGGAAGCGAATTACGCAGGCGTCGGCGGCAATTGTGCCCGGCGCAACACCCCCTTCGCCGGTAGTCGCCACCACACGCCGTTCAGCCGGCTTTTTTACTGGTTTGTTCTTTTTTGGTTTAGGGCCGTTGCCCATATTACCCTCCATTCATTAGTTCCAGGCATGTTAATTCACCCCTGTTATTGGCGCTGAATACTCTCCAGCCAGAGCGCCGCGCTTTGATGTAAGTCTCTGTTTGTGGCTCTCAAAACCGATAATACCATAAACATGATAAGCAAGTCAAAGTATGCAATTTGCACGAGTCTTCTTGCATAAAGTATACTATTTTATAAGTAATGAATGGGTTGCAAGTTAAATTGTTGGAGTTGGCCGACAGCATGGACCTTGGGTCGGTGACTATATATGCATTGGCTAAAAAGCTCGGAATTGACCATCCATACAGAGTTCAGTACGCAATAGAGCAACTTATAAAGAACAAGCATCTTATCAGAAACAGTAATAATGGTGTTATTGTTCGAGTAAGAGACCAAGACAACTTTAAGGGCTTAATTCATATACCTTGGTATGGTGAAGTTAGCTGTGGCCCCGCGTCAGCATATGCACATGATAGTATTCAAGGATTCTTGCCGGTTTCACCCAGCGTAATTCACTCTCGTGACGTTTCAAGGCTTTTTGCCCTGCGGGCGGTAGGTGATTCCATGACTCATGCAAGGATAGGTGGTCACGGAGTTAATCAGGGAGATTTTGTGTTAGTAGAGAGGCTAGATGGCTGGGATAAAGCATCTGATGGGGCGTATATAATCTCGGTAATTGAAGACTGCGCAAATCTTAAAATGATTAGAGTTGATAATGCCCACCGACGTATATTTCTTCTGTCGGAGTCTAGCAATCCAAAGCCGCCAATAGTGATCTCCAGAGATGATATGGACTACTATCGTTTGATAGGTAAGGCGGTTGAGGTGATAAAGATCCCTGCCGAATCTAGTGGTGTTGCTTATGGGTGAACCGGCAACTGGTTTAAGCGCCAAGGATTATGTGCATCTGCACAATCATACGCAGTACAGCTTGCTCGACGGGCTTACCAAAGTGCCGTCGTTGATTGAGTATTGCCAGGAAACCGGCATGGAAGCCGTGGCCCAGACCGACCACGGCACGCTGTCGGGCGCGATCGACTTCTATAAAAACGCCACCGAAAAGGGCGTCAAGCCGATCTTGGGTATCGAAACGTACGTTGCCAGCCGCACCATTTACGACAAAGACCCGGGCAAAGATAAGGTGTACTACCATCTCATTTTGCTGGCCATGAACAATACCGGCTACCGCAACCTCATGAAGCTGTCGACCATCGCCAACCTGGAAGGCGTGTACTATAAGCCGCGCGTCGACCACGTGCTGCTCGAGAAGTATAACGAAGGCCTGATCGTTTTGAGCGGCTGTATCGGCGGTGAAGTCGGCGACGCCATCCGCCAGGGCCAGTACGACAAAGCCAAAGAGATCGCCCAGTGGTACCAGAAAATTTTCGGCGACCGCTATTACATCGAGGTGCAGGATCACGGCCACCCCGAGCACCCCAGCAAATGGGACGAGCAGGTGCGCGTCAACGAGCAGCTCATCCAGCTGGCGAGCGAGCTGGGCCTGAAGTGCGCCATCACCTGCGACGCCCACTACTTAAAGCACGAAGACCAAACCGCCCACGAAATTTTGCTGTGCGTGCAAACCGGGTCGTTCTTGAGCGACGAAAAGCGCATGTCGCTGGCAAACTTTGAGCTGCACGTGACCGACCCGGGCGAAATCATCAAGCGCTGGGGCAAAGAGCACCCCGACTTTATCACCAACACCCGTGAGATCGCCGACCGCTGCAACGTAGAAATTGAGCTGGGCAAAATCCTGATCCCTAAATTTCCGGTACCAAAAGGCGAAGACGAAAAATCGTACCTAGACAAAATGGTGTACAAAGGCTTGGCCTGGCGCTACGGCAACCTGCCCGAAGACAAAGCCAAAGACGTCACCATCGCCGAAGCCAAAAAGCTGTTGCCCAAAGAGGTTTTAGAACGCGCCGAATACGAGCTGGGCATCATCGACCACATGGGCTTTAATGGTTACTTCCTGATCATTTCTGACTTTATGAACTGGGGCAAAGACCAGGGCATTGTGTTTGGGCCAGGGCGCGGCAGCGCGGCCGGCTCAATTATTTCGTTCGCGCTCAAGATTACCGAACTCGACCCGCTGAAATACGACTTGCTGTTCGAGCGCTTTTTAAACCCCGACCGCATCAGCATGCCCGACGTGGATATCGACATCATGGACACACGCCGCGACGAGGTGATTGAGTACTGCGCCCAAAAATACGGGCAAGACCGCGTGGCTAACATCGTGACGTTTGGCACCATGGCCGCCCGCAACGCCGTCCGCGACGTGGCCCGCGTGCTGCAAGTGCCGTACGCCGAGGCCGATCGCCTGGCCAAGATGATTCCAGCGCCGGTGCAGGGCCACCACATTCCGCTCAAGAAGTCGCTGGTCGACGACCAGGACCTGAAACGCGAGTACGAGACCAACAGCACTTCCAAAGAAGTTTTTGACCTGGCTATACGTTTGGAGGGCACCATCAGAAGCCACGGCGTACATGCCGCCGGCGTAGTGATTGCGCCCGACGAAATTGTAAAGTTCGCGCCGCTCGAAATGGCCCAGAAAGGCGTCGTGACCACGCAGTACCCCAAAGACCCTATCGAGGAGCTGGGATTGCTTAAAATGGACTTCTTGGGCCTGTCTAACTTAACGATCATTAAAAACTGCCTGCGCATTATTAAGCGCGTGTACGGCAAAGACATCGACTTGGGTACCTTGCCGCTAGACGACGAGGCGACGTTTAAGCTCTTCCAGCGCGGCGACACCACCGGCGTGTTCCAGCTGGAATCGGCCGGCATGAAGCGCTACTTAAAGGAGCTGAAGCCGACGGTGTTCGAAGATATCGTGGCCATGGTGGCCTTGTATCGCCCCGGCCCTATGCAGTTTATCGACGACTTTATTGCCCGCAAGCACGGCGAAAAAGCCATTTCCTACCCGCACCCGAGCATGGAAAACTCCCTCAAAAACACCTATGGCGTGCTGGTGTACCAGGAGCAGGTCATGCAAATTAGCAAGGAAGTCTGCGGCTTTACCGGCGGCGAGGCTGACACCTTGCGCAAGGCCATCGGCAAGAAAAAGATCGACGTCATGCGCAAGATGCGCGACAAGATGATCGCCGGCGCCAAAGAGGTTTCGGGCATCGACCAGACTACCATGGAGAAGTTTTGGGCGCAGCTGGAAGATTTTGCCGCCTACTGTTTCAACAAGTCGCACGCCGCTTGCTACGGCCTGATCGCCTACCAGACGGCGTATCTCAAAGCCCACTATCCGTCGGCCTTCATGGCCGCACTGATGACCAGCGACTTTGACGACACCGACCGCCTGGCCATCGAGATCACCGAGTGCCAGAAAATGGGCATCGATGTGTTGCCGCCGGATGTGTCCGAGTCGTTCCACGAATTCGCCGTCATCAAAGACCAGCAGAATCCCGACAACCGCAAAGCGCCGATCCGCTTTGGCATGGACGCCATCAAAAACGTCGGCACCGGCGCGGTAGAGGAAATTATCCGCGCGCGCACCGTGGACAATGGCTTTGCCAGTCTGGAAGATTTTTTGGCGAAGGCCGTGGCCCGCATCGTCAACCGCAAGGTGCTCGAAAGTTTGGTAAAAGCCGGTGCCTTTGACCGTTTTGGCGACCGCTCGCAGCTGCTGCATAATATGGACGTCATTTTGGCCTACGCCAACCGCGTGCAAAAAGAAGCCAACAGCGGCCAGGTGGACCTGTTTGGCGGCCTGGCGGACGAAGCGACCATCGCCGCGGCCAAACCGCAGCTCACGCTCGAGAAGGCGGCCACTATCTTTAACTCGCGCGAGCAGCTGTTGTGGGAGCGGGAATTGCTCGGCCTGTACCTCAGTCAGCACCCGCTCAGCATGTTCGCCGCCTATCTGACCGAGCAGACCATGCCGCTGGCCGAGCTTAAGCCCGAACACGACAGTAAAGCCGTGGTGGTGGGCGGCGCAATCATCGACGTGCGCGAAATTACTACCAAAAACGGGCAGAAAATGGCCTTTGTGAAGCTAGAGGATCAAAGCGGCGAGCTGGAGCTCATTTTGTTCCCGAACTCCTACCAGCAGACGACTGGCCTGTGGGAGCGCGACCGCGTCATCTTGGCGCGCGGCAAGGCCAGCGCCAAGGGCCGCGACGGCAACCTCGGCGATGAAATAAAGGTCATGGTGGATGACGCCCGCGAAATCACCGCCGAGCAAGCCCAGGCTTACCAGGAGACTGGCAAGCGGCTGAAGCTGCCGGGGCAGAAGCGCTCAGCTGCCGCGGCCGTGACGAGCTCGCGCACCCGCGCCGTGGCCGCCAAGGCCGCGCTGGATGGCCAGCAGCGCGTATACGTGCGCTTGCCCGACGCTGGCAATCAGGACTTGCTCAAGTCGCTCAAGCAGACCATTGATGAGCATGGCGGCGACACCGAAGTCGTGCTGGTGCTGGGCTCGAGCGAAAACCGGCAGATCATCAAGCTGCCGGCGCGCATTCAGGCCTCGCCGGATTCGCTCGCCCGGCTGCGGGCGCTGGCCGGCGACGCCAACATCAAAGTGCAATAGCTAGCGTTAGCGGATGACGCCGACGGTGCGGGTCAAAATCACGCCGACCACGGCCACCGACACCAATATGATGTCGAGCAGCTTGTGCTTTAAGATGAACTTTTCGCTTTTCACAAGCACGCGGTGCCAAGCCAGGCCGTGCCGCAGCAAGAAGATGGCGAGCGCGGCGGTAGCAATAACTGATACGGCAAAGACACTCCACGGCGCCGCTTGATTATTCGCCAGCAGCTGAATGCGGGTAACGGGCTGGGTGGTAACCGGCTTTACGGCTGCCGTAGCCTTCTTGTCGCTCGCAGCTGGTGCCGGCGTGGCGTTGGCTTCGGGCGCGGGCTGCGTGGTTGGCTGCTGTGTGGCTGGTGCGGGCGTTGGTGCCGGGGTTGGAGCGGGCGTGGACGCGGCCGGTGCACTGGCTACCGGCGCGGCCGTAACTTGCAGGCTGCCGTACTCGGCAACCACGATAGTCTCCGGGCCGGTACCTTGGTAATTGGCGGAGTTGGCGATGCCAAAGCCTACGTCTTTGTAGGTGGTATTCAGGATGTTGTCGCGGTGCTCGGGGCTGTTCATCCAGGCGGTAACGGCGTCGGCGCTCGTGTCAAAGCCGTACGCCAGGTTTTCGCCGGCGGTCTGATATTGGTAGCCAGCGGCGGTAAAGAAGGCCCATGGTTGCTGCCCGTCGGGCGTCACGTGCGCCCAGTAGTCACGGGCGGCCATGTCATTGGCCTTGGCCTGCGCAGCCTGGTTGAGCTGGCTATTGAGCGCCAGCGCGCCGAGGCCGTTGCCGCTGCGCTGGCCATTCGTTTCGGTTAGCAGGTTGCTCACGCTCATGTCGGTGGCATAGCCGAGCACGCCATGCATGCGCATGTTCAGAACGGTGTTGGCCAAAATGCCCACAGCCACCACCAAAGCCAGCGGCAGGTACGGCCAATACGGCTTCAGGTAATGTTCGTTGCGCTTGTGGTGGGCGCCAACGCGGCGCTTATCGTGCGTTTTGTGGGAACGTTTTGGTTTTGCGGTGAGTGCCATCTTAGCTCCAGTGTAGCATTACTGGTAACGGTTGCAATATTCTTTTATAAATAGAAGCGGCAGTGGTAGAGTCCCATCGCGGCGGCCTGCACCACGTTAAACGATTCCTTCTTGCCGAACATCGGGATTTCGAGCGCTAGATCGCACGCCAGCAGAATGTCAGCTTCCAGCCCCTCTACCTCGCGCCCCACTACCAGCACAATTTTGTGCGGCGGGTGGTACTTGGGCAGTTCGCGGGCGTCCTCGGTTTGCTCTAGGGCGGCTACGGCGTAGCCGTTTTTTTGCAGGCGAGCGAGCACCGGCAACAAGTCGTGGTGGTATTCCCACGGCACCAGGTCTTCGGCGCCAAGCGCGGTCTTGTGGATTTGCCGGCTGATTTTTTCGGCCTCGTGCGGCAAGCGGCGATCATTGGCGTGAGCGGGATGCGGCGTGTAGCCGCTCAAAATAACCTTTTGCACGCCGAGGCCCTCGGCCGTACGCAACAGCGAGCCAACATTGTGGCAGCTCCGCAAGTTGTGGGCGACTAAAATAATCTCGCGCATGACCTTAATTGTACCCCAAAACCGGCCATTCCGCTCATGCTATACTAAACACATATGAGCCAAGACGCCAGGCGTGATGAAGAAGTTGCGACGCAGCGGCGGGCCCGCATGTTGGGCCTGAATTATGTCGACACGTCGGCAATTACTGCCAAGCGGCTGTATCAAGATCTCATTACCGTGCCCGAAATGTACCAGGCGCGGGTAATTCCGCTGCAGGCCGACAAAAGCAACGCCACATTCGGCATCGTCAACACCACGTCGCAACAAGTTATTAAAGCGCTGCAGCAGCGCTTTACCGATAAGCGCGTGGCTTTCGCGCTCATTTCTGACACTGGCTACCGCGAATATATGCGCTTGTACGATCCGCCCAAAACCGTGACGTACCAGGACATCACTATTGCCAAGGCCGAAGACAAGCAATTGCTTAACAGCATTTCCCAAACGCTGGCGTCGGTGCGCGCCGACGACGTGCTGGCCTACCTGGTGCAGCAGGCGTATCGGCTTAAGGCCTCAGACATCCACCTAGAAAATCAGGAGGACCATGTGCGCATTCGCTTCCGCGTGGACGGCGTGCTGCATACTATTGCCCAATTTGACAGCAACAGATACCACCAGCTCATGTCGGCGATTGCCAGCGGCGCCAATGTGTCGACCGATGCGCCCGACGCTCAAACCGGCCACATCAACCGCAAATTCCGGCTGGCCACCGGCGAGGACGTAACCGTTAACCTGCGCGTCGAAACCGTGCCGGCCGCCTACGGCCAGGACGTAGTAATGCGTTTGTTCACGCTACAGATGGAACTTCTGAAGCTCGACAACTTAGGCCTTAGCAAGCGCGAGCGCGACGTGGTGGACGACGTCATTCGCCACCCGACGGGCATGGTACTTATTGTGGGCCCGACTGGCTCCGGCAAGACGACTACCTTGTACTCGCTGCTCAACACGCTGAATAGCGACGAGCGCAAAATCATCACCCTGGAAGACCCTATCGAATATTACATGCGCGGCATCGTGCAGATTCCGGTGCAGGGCGACCAAAATGCCACCGGCTTTGCCGAGAAATTGCGCGCCGTGTTGCGCCTGGACCCCGACGTGGTGATGGTCGGCGAAATCCGCGACCAAGACACGGCCAAAACCAGCTTGCAGGCCGCGCTGACCGGACACCTGGTGCTGTCGACATTCCACGCCTCGTCGGCGGCCGCGGCGCTCACCCGCATGCTTGACCTTATTGGCCTCAACCCGCTGTTTGCCTCGGCGATGCACCTGATTATGGCGCAGCGCCTGGTACGCCGCCTGGATGACAAAACCAAGCAGCCTTACCAGCCGGACGCCGCGCTCAAGGCGCAATTGCAGCAAGTCATCAACACCATGCCGCCCGGCGCCGAGCGCCCCAACATGGACAATATTACGCTGTACAAGGCCGGCGCCTCTCCAGAAAATCCGTTCGGGTACACCGGCCAGCTGGCCATCCGCGAGCAGCTGCAAATGACGCCTGGCATCCAGCAGGAGCTGCGGAAACCCGTCGCTCAGATCACGACCGACTCAATCACGGCGGTCGCCATCCAGGACGGCATGCTCACTATGCTGCAGGACGGTATCCTAAAAGCGCTGTCTGGCGTGACTACTATCGAAGAAGTTTACCGCGTAATCGTCTAGCAGTAATATTTTATAGCGCTATTTGCAAAATAGTTGTATATTGCAAATAACAGAATTATGCCAGCACGTCGCAGCAAACCATATTCGGCTCTAGAACTCGTGACCGCGGCCTACTACATGGACCAGCCGGCGCCGCCTGAGAACTGGTTTTTCGGGGCGGCGGCTTGCCGCGGGGCAACCCGCGCAGAGCAGCCGGACGAGGCCGAGGGAACGGCCAAAGTGCGTAACTTGGCGCGCGCGTTCATCGCGAAGTACTGCGGCAATTGCCCAGTGCGTAGGGACTGCATTGTTGAAGCCATCAACTGGTCAAGCGAGCCAAGAGACTGCGCGCGCGGCGGCTACATGCCAATGGAGGCGTCGCGGCTATGGATGGCTACCGTGTCCATACGGAATCACAAAGAAGGCTTGGCGGGTGTGGCGGCCAAGAGCGAGGTCTCTCTCGAGGGTGTCGAGCCCTACATACCATTTGTAACGCCTGCTCCCGAAGCTACGGCCGAGCCGTTGCCTACAGCGCCACCGGATCAGGCGGCGGTTGTTGCTCCCAAGGCAATTGCCGCCGATCATGTGCTTGCCGCCTAGAGTCTAGACGATAACGCTGGCCACGGCGCTCACCAGCCGCGGCTCGAGCACCGAGGGGATGATAGTGTCGGCCGTCGGCTTTTCGACCAGTCCGGCAATCGCCTCTGCAACAGCGATTTTGTGCTGGTCGGTGATGGCTCGCACGCGGTTGTCCAACGCACCGCGGAAAATACCGGGAAACGCCAAAGCGTTATTGACCTGATTGGGGAAGTCGCTGCGGCCGGTGGCGACTATGGCCGCGCCGGCGGCTTTGGCTTCGTTTGGCATAATTTCGGGCGTGGGGTTGGCCATGGCAAAAACAATCGGCTGTTTGTCCATGGAGCGCACCATATCGGCGGTCAAAAGTCCGGCCTTAGAAACGCCGATAAAGACGTCCGCGCCCTCCATAATATCTGCGAGCGAGCCGTCGATGCCCGAAAAGTTGGTGTACTTGAGCAAGTTCTTCTTCTCGTCGTTCAAATCTTTGCGGTTGGCGCTGATGATGCCCTTGCTGTCTACGGCAAACATTCGCGGCTCGGCATATGCCTGCAACAGCTTGATGATAGCCGTCCCGGCGGCACCCGCGCCGGCCACGACGATTTTGGCGTCGCGCAGCTCGCGGCCGGTTACCTTCATAGCGTTGATCAGTCCGGCCAACACCACGATGGCGGTGCCGTGCTGATCGTCGTGCATCACCGGAATGTCCAGCTCTTTCTTTAGTCGCTCTTCCACCTCAAAGCAGATGGGCGCGGCAATATCTTCCAGATTGATGCCGCCAAAGCTCGGGGCAATGGCCTTGACCGCGGCAACGATTTCGTCCGGTGTATGCACGTCGAGCACGATGGGCACCGCGTCGATGCCGGCAAAATGCTTAAAGAGCATAGCCTTGCCCTCCATAACCGGCAGTGCGGCCTGAGGGCCGATGTTGCCCAGCCCCAGCACCGCTGAGCCATCGCTCACCACCGCTACACAGTTGTTGAGCCATGTGTATTCGCGGGCCTCTTCAGGGTGCTCGGCAATGTATGAACTGACCGCGCCGACGCCCGGCGTGTAGTAAGTGCTCAGCTTCTCGCGGTTGTCCAGTGTGTCTTTCAGTGTAATGGCGATCTTGCCGCGCAGCTTTTTGTGTTCTTCCAATGCAGTCTTTGAATAGTCCATAGCATCTATAGTAAGCTAGATAATATTTTAAAGCACGGATATTGCTAAATGCCCGAATCTTCTGAAGCAATGGTTCCTCTGCCAATACCAAGTGTGCAGGCTGCGCATTTAGCTGCGGCACAACGGGCGGTACGCCGTGCCACACATTGGGTGAGTGTCGTGCGCCTGCGCGGCGGGCCGGAAGACGATATCGCGAATGGTGTCTTGGCCGCCGCTGCCGACCGCGCGCTAGACAGGGCGGCGCGGCAATTGCACGATGCAGACGACGGTGAGCGCAGCCTCGTTGACGAGCATGGCGTGCGGCTGCACGCACGGCTGCAGAGCGGCTTGGGCGCGGCGGCACTGGATTTGCAACCAGAATTGGAGGTGCCGCGGGCAAACACCTTCGACGGCATGGTCGGCCGGGTAGTAGAAGGGCATAGTTTGAACAAGTGGGGCCGCCCCCGTGATGCCTATGCCATGCTTCAAGGGGTGCCGGGCCGCGCCGGGTTTATTCGAGCCTATCGGCGAGCCACGCTGCGCACCGGCGAGCCTCCGCTGTATGGACAACTCGTGCGGGAGATGACAAGGCATGGCGCCCTCCACCCGTGGCAGGTGGCCGAAGGCTTCGAGCAGGCCTTTGGCGGCGACTACGACCGTCTGGGTGAATACGCACGGTGGCAACCGCCGGCTAAAAAACGTCCGGCAGCTCGCGATAAGGCGAGCAAGCAACAGACCTATTTGTACCGCGGGCGCTTGGCGCGCACTATTGAGCCGCGCCTATCTGTTTCGGCTGGGCAGCCCCGCACCTGGGCCGACGTCGCACAGTGGTATGAAGACACCCACCATTTGCGACAAGTAGTACATGAGAGTCTTGATGAGCAGGGACGCGCCGCGCTGATGGGCCTGGCCGCTAGAGCCATGCCAGAGGGCGTGCCTCTGTCGGTTTGGAGTCAATATTTTGAACCCAACATCGCGCGTCCACACGGCCCTGAGCTTACGGCGGCGTTTGTGCGCATAAAAGTCCCTAGGGTTACGCTCGCTCGGGCTGCGGCGTTAGAGGCAGAGTTCCGCCCGGACCGCCCCTTTTTGTGTTTCATTGGCGACCGGCAGGCGCGCACCGGCAACCCAGACGTCGATGCCGTGGCTCTTGGCGGTTGGGACATCGGGCTGTTGAATCTGCTGATGATCGGGGAGCTGCGTACGGGCCGTCCTGTGGGCAGAGAGAGGTTACTGGTGCACACCGGCCTGACGCCCGAGCGGCTTGACCGATTCCTGAGTAATTTAGTGATAAAGTTACGCGGTCCGGCTACGCCCGGGATCCGGCCGGCCGCGGCCGATACTATTATCCGGGTTTCTGGGGGCAAGAAAGACGGCCCTAAAAATCCCCACTACCGGATTAATCCCCGCGCCTTGGTGCTGGATGCTCGCGCGGGCAAGGCATCCGGCCAGCCGCAGGCTGCCTAGTTGCCTATTCCATTCGCCTAACAGATATGCTATACTTGAGTTCAAGCGAAAAATAGTGTAAGGTTTATTAGATATGCAATCCGTTATCCAAAAGATCGAAGCCAAGTACAAGAAGTCTGCCGTTGTTGACGTCCAGAGCGGCGACACCGTTAAGGTGCACCAAAAGATCCGCGAAGGCAACAAAGAGCGTGTGCAGATTTTCCAGGGTATGGTCATCCGCACCGACCGCAAAGACAGCCACACCAGCCGTATCACTGTGCGTCGTATCGCCAGCGGCGTAGGCGTAGAAAAGAGCTTTTTGCTGCACAGCCCGCTCGTTCTAAAGGTAGAAGTCACCAAGCGCAGCAAGGTGCGCCGCAACTATCTGACCTACATGCGCCAGCGTACCGGCAAAGCCGCTCGTCTGACTGGAGTCGAGTTTGACCGCCAGGCCGTGAACTCGGTGCACGACACTGCCGCCGAAGAGGAAGAAGCCAAGCTGGCCGAAGAAAAAGCCAAGATCGCCGAAGCTGAAGCCGCCAAGAAGGCCGAAGAAGAAGCTGCCAACGAAGCCAAGGTGCAGGCCGCACTGGCTCAGCACGAGCAGTAATTTACCCGAAAACTACCAAAGAAGCTCCAAAAGGAGCTTCTTTTTTATGGTGGAGTTTTTTTGCTAGCCTTGGCTAGTCCCGCCCATCATTTGCAGCGTGACGACCGCGTTGCCGCAGGCAAAGCCAACGCGGTTAGGGTCGCTCGCGCTTACTGAAAGCTGGTTGGGATCGTGAGGAATGGCGGCGCCTGGTTGGTAGTAGGCGATAAAGACCGTCGCGATGTCGCGCTGGTAGTTCAGGTCGCCAGGCACGGGCACGTCTACTTCGGTGCCAATACCGCCCGCGGTGTAGACTTTGTGTTCCGAGATATCGGCGGCGTTTTGCCCCTGGAAGAAGTCAATCACGGTCATGAAGCGGCCAGGGTCGGGATTGCCCGACTTTCGAACAAGCGGCGTTACATGCATAGTGTTTCCGGTGCGGGTCACATTGAGGCCGTTGCAAGTTACGTCATGCGACGTGTCATAGCCGTGGCCGCCGGACGTTGGTGTGGGCTTGGCGCTGGGAGACAAACCGCCGCTTGCACCGGCGCTCGGGCCGCGCGAGGACCCAAGGCTGCTCAGCGGGCCAGGCAAGCCGCCCGCAGCTGCCGGAGCACGGCCAGTGTCTTTGCCGGTGGGCTTTTTGCCCAGTTCTGATACGAGAAATGGCGCGGTCGCTGCGATCGCGACGACCGTCGCTGCCGCGGTGCCGACTTGCCAGCGGCGCCGGCGCCACC
>DASVOI010000018.1:0-88694 GCA_036383395.1 Saccharimonadales bacterium (SeqCode) | reverse complement strand
CGGGCGACTAGCCGGGCGGCTGGAAAAACACGATGAACAAACATAAGGGGTGCGTGACGCAAATCACATATCCGACCTTTGAAATAAGTGCCGGAAGTGGCGTAAGATAGGTTTTATATGATAGTAAGCATATGTGCTTTGCTACTTATTACCCTGGGATTATTCGCACTCGCGCTCCAGCGCTTTTATAGTTCCGTGCCGGCTAAAGAGTTGAAGCGATTGGCGGCTCGCGGCGACACCTTGGCCGAAGCGCTGTACCGCCCGGTGGCGTACGGCCCGAGTATGCGCCTGCTGCTTTGGTCTGTCTTTACGCTGAGCACGGCCGGCGGTATCTTGCTGCTGCACAATCTGCCTGGTTTCGTGGCGTATGCCGTAGCGCTCATGACTTTGGGGGCCGCAGTTGCGGCGCAGTCCCTCCGCCTTACCGTGCGCAGCGCGCATTTCGCCGTGCAAACTGCACCGGCGCTGAACTGGCTGCTGCACTATGTGCATGTGCCGTTTGATTTCGTGGCGCACCACGTCGGCCGTTTCCGCAAGCACACCGCCCACAGCGGTTTGTACGAGAAAGACGATCTGATCGCACTGCTGCGCCAGCAAACCGACCAGCCCGACAACCGCATCGCCAAGCACGACCTCGAGCTTATCACCCGCGCCGCCCAGTTCGACGAGCTGCAGGCGGCCGACGTGGTGATGCCCATGTCGCGCGTCAAACTGGTGCGTTTGGACGACCACATCGGCCCGGTGCTGTTAGGCGAGCTGCACGACAGCGGCCAGAATAGTTTTTTGGTTTACGATGAAAGCCCTGAACACGTCGTCGGTACCTTGTTCCTGCGCGATGCCGTCGGTGCCAAAGAAGGCGGGCAGGTGAAAGAGCTCATGCACCCGCGCCTCTGTTTCGTACACGAAGATTTCAGCCTGCGCCAGGTGCTGCAAGCCTTTGCCCAAACCGGCCAGTTCATGGTCGTGGTCATTAACGCTTTCGAGGAGCCGGTTGGCGTCATTACCCTGCAACACCTGTTAGAGCAACTGGTCGGCAGCCAGGGAGGCGACGATTTTGACGCCTTCGAAGACCGCAGCGCCGTGGCCGCTTACAAGCCGCAGCCAGTGGTCGAAGAAGCCGCGACCGACGACGAGCTGCCCGAAGAAGACGAAGCACCTTCCCCCAATGCCACAGAGGTGGTAGAATCAGACTGATGAATTTGCGTGCGTCCAACATGAATCTCCGGGTCGGCAGCCGCGCCTAACAGGCGAGCGCGGTACTGCAATAGACGACCCACAGCGAGCCGGACCACCAACCAAGGAGATAGCATGCGCAGTTTAAGCAAAGAATTGAAAGAACACATTGGCCAGCCAGTCACCATCCAGGGCTGGTTGCACAAAAAGCGGCTGCTCGGCGGCCTGACGTTTATTAACGTTCGCGACCGCTCGGGCCTCACCCAGGTCGTTATCAAAGACAAAGATGAAGTCGAGAAGCTGCGCGGCATGCAAATCGGCACCGTGCTGGAAGTGACCGGCACGGCCGTGGACGAGCCGCGCGCCCCTGGCGGCGTGGAACTGCACGACGCACAGGTGACGGTGCTGGTGCCCGTTGCCGACGAGCCGCCGATCGAAATCGACAAACCGCTGAGCCACAAACCCGACAACCTCGACACCCTGTTCGACAACCGCGTGGTGGGCCTGCGCAACCTGCAGGAGCAGAAGATTTTCCGCATCCGCAGTGAGCTGACCCGTTACATCCGCGAATTTTTGTACAAGAACGACTTTGTGGAAATTAACACGCCGAAGCTGGTCGCCGGTGCGGCCGAAGGCGGCGCCGAGGTCTTTAAGACCGACTATTTTGGCCAGGAAGCGACGCTCGCCCAGAGCCCGCAGCTATACAAGCAGATCATGGTCGGCGTCTTTGAGCGGGTGTTTGAGATTGCCCCGGCGTTCCGTGCCGAGCTCAGCGCCACCACCCGCCACGTATCCGAAGTCACGATGCTGGACGTGGAAATGGGCTTCATCGAGGGCCATGACGACGTTTTGAACTTCCTGCAAGACATGGTCTACAACGTGCTGACCCGCGCCTACGAAGAGCACGGCGACGAGCTAAAGAGCCTCAACGCTCCCGAACTCACCCTAAAGCCGCAGTTCCCGCGCTACACCATGGCCGACATCCACAAGATGTATCAGGAAGCTACTGGCAAGGACATGACCAAAGAAATTGACCTGACGCCCGAAGAAGAAAAGTGGATTTGCGAGTACGCGCGGGCGCATGACGGCTGCGAAGCCGTGTTTGCCACCGGCCTGCCCGAAAGCAAGATGAAATTTTACCACATGAAGGGCGAAGAGGGCTCCAACACCGCCAGGAGCGCCGACCTGTTGTTCCGCGGCATCGAGATTTCCACCGTACCGCAGCGCGAACACCGCCACGAAAACCTGGTGGCGCAGATGCAGGCCGCCGGCGTCGACCCGTCGCACCCCGGCTTTAGCCACTACCTGCTGGCGTTTAAGCACGGCTTGCCGCCGCACGGTGGCTTCGGCTTTGGCATCGACCGCCTCACCGAAAAGACCATTGGCCTGGGAAACGTCAAAGAAGCCATCCTGTTCCCGCGTGACATTAACCGTTTAGCACCGTAGCATTTTAGAGGAGGGCACACATGGAAGATAAGATTGCCGCATTGCGGGCGCACCTTACTGAGCTGTCGGCGAACCCGGACTTCGTGCACCACAAGTGGTTTATGAAGTGGCATCTGGAGCTGGTGACGCGCATTGCGCTGGAGCTACGCGACCATTATCCGGACGCTGATCGCACTTTCGTGGAGGTAATGGCGCTGATGCACGACTACGGCAAACTGCTGGATCCCGTGAACGACCACGATCCGGCGCTGGCCGACAAGGGCGCCGAAAAGCTAGTGGAGCTGGGCTTTGACGCTGACTTTGCCCACCGCATCGCCGAAGCCGTAAAGCACATGGACCGCAAAATGGAAGTCGACTTGCACGAAGCGCCGATTGAGGTGCAAATTGTGTCGTCGGCCGATGCTTGCTCGCATGTGACCGGCCCGTTTATGTACCTCTGGTGGTACGAAAACGGCGACAAGTCGTTCGAAGAACTGATGGCCGGCAACATCCGCAAAGCCAAAAAAGACTGGGAACGCAAAGTAGTGCTGCCCGAAGCCCGCGAAGCCTTTGAGCGCTACTTCGACGCCACTTTCGTGCAGAATGGCGAACTGCCGGACCGCTTCGTCCGCTAAATCGCCGGCTTGTTATCCAGGCTGTGCCAAACGTACCAGCTGGCCACTGATTCGTACGGGTGCCAGTGGTATTTTTTGGCGATCTTTGTAACATCTTCGGGGGTGGCGGCGTGGCGCAGGCCGTAGAGTTTGTGCACGCCGTTTCTAATGCCCAAGTCGCCGACAGGCAGCACATCCAGCCGGCCCATGCAGAACATCAAAAACATGTGCACGGTCCAGACGCCGATGCCTTTGACGGCGGTTAGCTCCTTGATGATGTCGTCGTTGCTCAGTTTATCGAGGTGGTCAAACTTTACCCGGCCGTCCACGACGTGCTGCGCCAGATCGCGCACGTACATGGCTTTGCCGCGGCTTAAGCCGACGCCGCGCAGCTCCTCAACGTCTTTGGTCAGGATTTGTTCGGGCGACGGCATGGCGCTGCCGCCAAACAGCTCGCAAAAGCGGCGCTCGATAGTGTCGGCCGCCTTAACGCTCAGCTGCTGACTGATAATGCTGCCCACCAGCGCCTGGTAATAGTTGCGGTGCGGCCGCATGGTCGTCGGGCCGGCGGCGGCGATAATCGGCGCCAGCACCGGGTCGTGGGCGCACAGGTGTGCGGCAGCTTCCTCATATATGTCCATGTCACCATTGTAGCGGAAAGCAGGGGACGGGGTACTATCATAGCAAACCCAATTTCTGCTAGACTGAAGGCAAGAAAAGGATAATCACAATGCCGACAGACACAGATAGCGAAGAGCCCGCCAACACACAACAGGCAGTTAGCAACCGCGAGCACCACCGGCCGCAGCACGCCGCGGCCAAGCATGACCGCCGCGATGCGCCGGAGTCCAATGAAGACAGCGAAAAGCCTGAGGACGCCACCAACGGCGCACCAAAACCGGCCGGTAGCGGCCCGCACCACAAGCTGTGGAGTTGGATCAAGAACAATAAGAAGGTTAGTATCCCAGCCGGCGTTGTGCTGCTGCTCGTGCTGTTGGGCGCCGTACCGTTTACGCGCTACGTGTTGGCCGGCACCGTGCTGCGCAAAGATTTCTCCGTACTCGTGGTAGACAGCGAGACGCATATGCCGGTCACCAGCGCCACCGTGCAGCTGAAGGGCAAGCAAGCCCTCACGAACAACAAGGGCGTTGCGACCATTCGCGCTGCCGTGGGCAACGCTACCGTTACTGTGACCAAAAAATACTACACGACCGCCCAAAAAGGCGTGCTGGTGCCTATTGGCAAGCAAAAAGACCCCGCGCAACTCAGCCTGAACGCCACCGGCCGCCAAGTCCCCATTGCCGTCACCAACAAAGTGAGCGGCTCGGCGGTGGCCAACGTGACGATTGCCGCCCAAGGTTCCGAGGCCAAGACTGATGCCAAAGGCCAGGCCGTTTTGGTGGTGCCCGCCGACAAAACAACCGTTGACGCCACCCTGAAGGGCAACGGCTACAACGATGCCAAAGTGACCGTCAAGGTGACTGAGGGCGTCGACCACGCCAACACCTTCCAGATCACGCCTGCCGGCCGCCTCTATTTCCTGTCGAACAAGAGCGGCACCATCGACGTAGTGAAGACCAACCTGGACGGCAGCGACCGCAAGATCGTGCTTGCCGGAACCGGCACCGAAGACAAGTACGGCACCGTGCTGTTGGCCTCACAAGATTGGCAATACTTGGCGCTGCTCAGCAAGCGCGACGGGGGTGACCACGCTAAGCTGTTCCTCATCGATACGTCCGACGATTCCCTGACTACCATGGACGAAGGCGACGCCCAGTTCAGCATGGTGGGCTGGAGCGGCCACCGCTTTGTGTACATAGTGAACCGCAACGGCTACAGTAACTGGCAAGGCGGCGCCCAGGTCCTGAAGGCGTACGACGCGCCTTCCGGTAAGATCACTGCCCTTGACCAGACCGTCGCTGGCGGCAACAGCCAAAACGCATACTTCGAAGAGGGCCTCAACAACACCTACATTTTCAACGATGAAATAGTGTACGCTAAGAACCTTTTCGCCAGTAGCGCCTTCGATGCCAGCAACCACCAAGCCACGCTTAACAGCGTCAAACCAGATGGCAGTGACAAGCACGTTATTAAGGGCTGGACGCTGAGCCTACCGTATTCCTACTACTACAATTCTGTGAGCGTCTTCCTGAATATCAGGGCATATGGCCCCAACGAGATTTATGTGGCAGTGAGTAAATCACTATCTGATGCCGCCAAGGATACGAACCTCTACGACTACGAAGACGGCGACCTAAAGACCGTGCCGGACAAAACCCCGAACGATCTCTACCAAGGCGACTACTTCACCTACTTGTTCTCGCCCTCCAACAACAAAACCTTCTGGGGAGAGCCTCGCGACGGCAAAAACACGCTGTTCGTCGGCGACGACCAAGGTACCAATCCCAAGGAAGTTGCCAGCCTGAGCGATTACCAAACCTACGGCTGGTACACCGAGAAATACCTGCTGGTCTCGAAGAATGGCAGCGAGTTGTACATTTTGCCGGTCACCGGCGGTACGCCGCTCAAAATCACCGACTACTACAAGCCCAACGTTGAGTTCACTGGCTACGGCAAGGGCTACGGCGGCCTGTAGCCGGTGAAGGCTAACCTATGCCTCCTAAAGACGATCAGCCCGACCAACCGCCCGCCGACGAGGCCGAAGCGGAGGACTCACCGCTTGACGACGATCGGACCGACCGTGCCGTTGACGACATTGTAGCCCGAGAGGGCGACGAGTTGTTGGCCGTCCAGGACGCAGCGGCCGAACGGGCGTCGCATGCGGCTCCGCGACGCGGCTTTTGGGGTACTATCGGCCATGGCTTTGCCCTGTGGCTGGGCACGGCCAAAGGCCGCTGGCTGACGTTTATTTTGCTCGTGCTGATTAGCGGCGGGGTGGCCGCCGTGCCAGAGGCCCGCTATTTTGCACTCAATACGGCCGGTGTGCGCGCCAGTGCCAGTATCCCCGTTGTCGACGACATTACCCAGTTGCCGCTCAAGGGTGTGACCGTAACTGTTGCTGGGCAGTCGAAAGAGACCGATGCCAAGGGCGTGGCCCGCTTCACCAAACTGCGTTTGGGCAAGACCGACGTCACTGTGTCGCAACCTGGCTTCGCACTCATCCGCCGGCATGCCGTGCTGGGATGGGGGAGTAACCCGCTCGACCAGGTGTCGCTGACCGCCACCGGTGCTCGCTATGCCATCGTGGTACAGGATTACCTTTCCGGCAAGCCACTCGCAGGCGTGCTGGCAACTGCGGGCGACAGCACCGCTCTGTCTGACGACCAAGGAAAGATTGAACTGACGCTGGAGAATCCGTCGGCCGCCGGGCTGCAAGTCACGCTTTCCAAGGACGGCTACCGCACCGAGCAAACCGCCCTAAAAGCGCCGAATCAAACCGCGGCAGCTACACTTGTCACTTCGCGCAAAGCGGTATTCTTGAGCAAAGCCAGCGGCGTGTACGACCTATACAAAAGCGATATTGACGGCGCGAACAAGGAAGTACTATTGCCCGGCACCGGCAACGAAAACGGCAACCTCACGTTGGTCGTCAGCCCAGACGGCAGCCACGCCGCCTTGGTGTCGACCCGCGACAACCAGCACGACGCCGACGGGTATCTGCTCAGCACATTAACCATGATCGACGTGGAGCAGGGTACGGCCAGCACGCTGTCGCACGCCGACCAGATCCAGCTCATTGACTGGATCGGCTCGCGCCTGGTGTTCGAGCAGGTGTCATCCGATCCCAAGACGCCGCCGGCCAGCCGCTCCACCGTGGTGAGCTACGATTATGTCGCCAACAGCCGCGTGCAGCTGGCAGCCGCGCCCAAGCTAAGCGGGGTGTTTAGCGCGCAGGGCGCGATGTATTATGCCATTGCCGCCGACGACAACAACGGCTCACTCCAGCCGGCGCTGTACCGCATCAATCCCGATGGTACCAACCGCCAAAATGTCTACAGCCATGAGGTATGGAGCGGTTTGCGCACCGATTACAACACCCTGGCTCTGCAAACGGCCGACGGTTGGATAGGGTACAACCTCAAGACCGGCGCGGCTGCCGCCATTGCCGGCCCCAGTAGTTACACCAGTCGGCTATACCGCGACAACGCCGACCACAGCCGCAGTCTGTGGGTGAACCAGGGCGTGCTGATGCTGTCCGACACCGTCGCCGGCAAGGATACGCCGGTGCAAACCCAAAGCGGCCTTACCTATCCGGTGCAGTGGCTGGGCGACGACGCGGCCATCTTCCGTGTGGTCACCAGCAACGAAACGGCTGATTACGCCACAGCTCTGAGCGCTGGCGCTGTGCCGCACAAGATTGCCGACGTCGCTAACACCTACGGCTTCAGCTCCGGCCAGTAGTGCGCTATGCTGTGAAGCATGCAGCAGGGGCAGATTGAAGCGTTCCAACAAACAGTGTTCGACTATTACCGCAAGCACGGCCGGCACGATTTGCCTTGGCGGCGCCCGGCGGCGGGCGGCCGCTTCGACCCGTACCGCATTCTTGTCTCAGAGGTAATGCTCCAGCAGACACAAGTGCCGCGGGTGCTGCCGAAGTTTCAGGAGTTTACGGCGCAGTTTCCGACATTTACAGCGCTCGCCGCTGCACCGCTTGGTGACGTTTTGAAGGCCTGGAGCGGCCTGGGTTACAATCGCCGCGCCAAATTCCTGTGGGAAGCAGCCCGACAGGTTACTGGCAAATACGGCGGCGAGCTGCCGCAGACCAGCGCCGAACTGGTGGTGCTGCCCGGCGTGGGGCCCAACACTGCGGGCGCTATTTTGGCCTACGCCTTTAACAAGCCGGCGGTGTTCATTGAGACCAACGTACGCACCGTGTTTATCCACCATTTTTTCGCGGCAGAGCAGGGGATTGCCGACAAACGTATCCTTGACCTAGTGGCGCGCAGCCTGCCGGACGATGCCCGCAGCTGGTACTGGGCGCTCATGGACTATGGCACCTACCTAAAACAGACGGCAGGTAATCTTAACAAGTTAAGCAAGCACTACGCGGTGCAGTCGGCGTTTCAAGGCTCTAAGCGGCAGCTGCGCGGCCAGGTGCTTCGGCTGCTGGGGCAGGGCAGGCGCACCGAAGCCGAGCTGCTCGCGCTGCTGGCCGACGCGCGCGCTACCGATGTCCTGGCCGATCTGGTGAATGAAGGATTGGTAGAACGTGGTACTACCCACTACAAACTGCCAGGGTCGTGATACAATACAACCAACGATTTATGCAACCGCAGACTCCCGCCAAACCAGTTATGGACGTCGCTGCACCGCCAAAGGCGCCAACCCCGCCGCAACCGGCACCGGCCGCCGCTGCTCCAGCTCATGCGACTCCGCCTGCCCCGGCTGCGCCTGTTAGCCCGGCGCTTTCCGTGGCTGAGCCAACGCAGCCGCTCGCCGTAAAAGACGCGCCCAGCGCTCCGCCAACGCCCGCCGAAGCCGCCGCAGCCATGCCTGAGCCGCCCGCCCCGGCACCGGCCGCCAAGAAGCCCGCTCCGGCCAAGACGGGTCCGCATGCTCCGGTGGCGCTCATCACCGTAACTATTCTTATTATGTTAGTCCTGGCCGCGCTCGCTACTGTCATTTATATGACGTCGCAATCGGCTTAAAGTACCCATGATCATCCTCGCCTCACTGCACGATCCCAAGTTGCCCCAGCTGTATACTGCGGCCGGCGTCGGTGTGCTGCCCACCGATACTATTTACGGCCTGACAGCTTCGGCCCACAACGTCGAAGCTGTCGAGCGGCTCTACCGCCTGAAACACCGCGAGCAAAAGCCCGGCACCGTTATTGCCGCTAGCGTGGAGCAATTGCGCCAACTGGGTGTGGCTGACGAATATCTGGACCGGGTGGCTCACCTGTGGCCTAACCCGCTCAGCATCGAACTGCCAATCGGCGCTGACTTGGACTATCTGGGCCAACACACCGGCCACTGTGCCTTCCGCGTGGTTGCCGACCCCGATGTGCACAAACTGCTCGAGCAAACCGGCCCGCTGCTGACCAGCAGTGCCAACCATCCCGGCAAGCCGGCGGCCATGAATATCGCCGAAGCGCTGGCTTATTTCAGCGACCAGGTCGATTTTTACGTCGACGGCGGCGATCGCCCTGGCGGCGTGCCGTCCACCGTCGCGCGCCTGCTGCCAAGTGGTAAACTGGAAATTGCCCGCATGGGAGCAGTGCACATAACCGAAGATGGAGAAATTCTATGACCATGAAGCGCGACGTTGAGTTTTTGTTTGAGATGGGTTCGATCCGGTTTATGGAGCGCATGTGGCGCCGCTTTTTGCATGACGATTTTGCCAATCTGGCCGAACACCACTTCCGCGTCTTTTGGATTGCCATGACCATCGCTGCCCACGAAAAGGGCGCCGACACCGGCAAGATCGCCAAACTGGCGCTGCTGCACGACATTGCCGAGAGCCGCACCGGCGACGTCGATTACCTGGCCCGCCAGTATGTCGAGCGCAACGAACAAATGGGTATTCAGGACATGCTGGCCGATACGGCTGTAGAGAAAGAATTCTACGCCTTGTGGCAAGAATATGAAGAGCGCAAGACGCTCGAGTCAAAGATCGTGAAGGACGCCGACAACCTCGACGTCGACTTTGAGCTGGCCGAGCAAGCCGCCAAGGGCAGTCAGCTGTTTGACGTAAAGCACAACATGCGCGACCAAGTTGCCGCCACCAAGCTCTATACTAAAACCGCCAAACAAATGTACGAAGCCTTAAAGGGCGCAAATCCGCACGATTGGCACCACAACACCCGCAACCGCATCAACGGCGGGGATTGGAAGAAATAGCGATGCCAAAGGGCGCACTTACCGTAGCGTATCCGGCGGTGTACATGCTCATTCGGCAGGATGGCAAGCTAGCGTTTGTACTGCGCTCAAACACCGGTTTTATGGACGGCTACTACAGTCTGCCCGCCGGCCGTGTTGAGCCGGCCGAGGCGTTTCGCCCGGCAGCTATTCGCGAAGCCGCAGAAGAAGCCGGAGTCACCGTGCTGCCCGAACACGCCAAGCACGTCTTTACGCACCACCGCTACGCCACGCCCAAAGACATTTGGGTGGACGTCTATTTTGAAGCCGTGCAGTGGAGCGGCACGCCGGTGAACGCTGCGCCGGAAGAGCATGGCGAGCTCGCATGGTTTGCTATAGCCGATCTGCCTGAAGGCAAAATTATGCCCTACCAATACGCCGCGCTGCAGGGAATTGCCAAGGGCGAGACATATGGTGAGTTTAATTGGCCGAAGGAGGCCTGAGAGGTTATGGAAGTCCGCGATCTCATTACCGATTATTTCAAGCAAGCCCGCATGATGCAGTTGGCCACGGCCAAGGGTGGCCGGCCTTGGGTCTGCAACGTGTGGTTTGCCGCCGACGATGGCCTGAACATCTACTGGTTTTCGTCTACGGCCCGCCGGCACTCCGGCGAAGTCCGCGAGAATAGCCGCGTAGCCGGAGCCGTTGTTTTGCCGCTCACCCCCGATGACGTGCCGCGCGGCGTGCAATTTGAAGGCGTCGCCGAAGAGCTAAGCAAAGACGAAGACGTGACGGCCGCCCTGCGGGTGTATGCCGGCCGTATTTTTACCGAGGAAAAGATCCGCGATTTTATGGCTAACCGCCAGCACAAGTTTTACCGCATCAAACCAGAACTGTTTGTTTTATTCGACGCCGAACACTTTCCCGACCAACCGCGCCAGGAGTGGCGCCCGTAATGCTTAATGCGGCCGGTTGTTGTCACGAAATCGCGACGCAGAAGTAATTATTCCCTTAAAGGGGCCATTCAAGATATAATATAGTAGTTAGACCATAATTATTGGGCCTATGGCAGAAGATTTTCCTAGCTACCGCCATGAAGAGTCGGACGATGACGAACCGGTAGAAGAGCGTCGCGCAGAACACGCGCCGCCTCCACCGACACCGGCCGAGCAATATAAAGAGCCTTCCGAGCAAGAAGGCACTATTTTTTCGCGCGATACGATAGCGCCAAATTTGTCGCGCCCGCTGTTCGATTTCATCCGCAAGCAGGAGCAACCCGAAGCCCGCCAAGAGGAGCCAGAGCGTCTGCCAGAGCAGCTCCCGAGTGTATCGGCGCCCGGAGAGCCGGAAACGCGCACCTACCAGCCGCCGGTCGAAGCTGAAGTGGCGCAGACCATCCACCAAGCAGCCGCCGAAAAAGACGATGATGACGACGAAGAAGAGGACTCATCTGACGATAGGCGTTCCAGCGCCCAGCAGACAACCGCCGCGCCGGCTGCTCAGCCGCAGCAGCCACATGAGTTGCAGCGCCCGCTCAACGAGCAGTTCGAAGAGATTATGCGTACCGAAATGGGCGAGGACTTTTCGCGTTTGGCTTCCGGCGATACCCTTGGCGAGGACACCGAAACAGAAGAGCCCGAGCCGCCGCGAGCGTTTATACCAGAGTGGCCGACACCCGTAATCCCTGAGTTACCGCGCGACGAAGCAGCGGCCGAAGCGGCCGAGAGCGGTGAAGCGCCCGAGGAAGCCGAAGAAGTCACAGAAGCAGAAGCAGCGGCGGAAGGAGAGCCATTAGTCAACCCCGCCGGAGCGGAAGCCTTTTACTACAACGAAGACCCTGACGAGCCCGCGCCGTCCACGGTTGTGGCAGCGGCAACCGGTATCCCGCTGACTGGTGCTGGCGGCACTGGCGGCGGCATGCCGCTTACTCCTGGCCCTGGCGGCCCCGGTGCTCCTGGCGGCAACGGCGGTGGCATGGTCCCGCCTACCAACTTCAATAATATGAACATGCCGCCGATGGGCCCCGGTTTTGGCTTTAATACGTTTAATGGCGCGCCTAATTACGCCCCTAACCCGGTCATGAACGTTACGAACGTGGAAGTGCGGCCTCGCCAAGAAGTGATCCACAAGGGCCGCTGGTTTGTAGCGGGCTTCTTGACGGGTTGGCTCGTCAAGCAGCACCTGGCCAACAAGAAGATGGCGCGCCAAGAAGCTGTCCATCAGCGGGCGACAGAAAAGCAGAACGAGCAAATTCACACCTTGGAGTACAACCAGTACCATACTGAGCAGAAACTGAAGCGTACCCAAGCCGAGCTACAGGAGAATCAAACCCAGCAAGCAGCGCGGGCCGCCCGCGCCGAGCAAGCCGCCAAACTGACGCAGCAGCAACAGGCTGAGCGCCCGGTCTTACCGGCTGCCGAAGCCCCGGCGGCGGCAGTTGCTGCCGGTCCGGCTGCTGAGCGTCAACCCGAAACAGCGCCGCCTCGCGCCGCTCAACAGCTGCGCGAAACACCATTGGATCGCCCTCCGGCCTACGAAACCCCCTTGCAATACGCCGCAGCGGCCGCTGAGCTGCCGTTTGCCGGCCGCAGCGCTACCGGCGAAACTCGCGGCACCGCGCCCTTCATCGCCGAAGCCAGGCCGAACGCTGCCCCGGCCGCCGAACGTGCGCCGCAAACTCCCGAGCAGGCCGCCCAAGAGGCCGTTGCTAAAGCCTACGAGCTGCAACCCGGCCAGCACATTGAGCGCGCCGCCGGAGGCGGACATGACATCGTTGTCGACAGACATGGTCACGAGGTGCACGGTGCGGTGGACTATAAGGGCGAATTCCAATCACAGTTGCGCCGGAACCAGGTGAACGAGGATGTCTTCGCTGCCACCAACGACAATAACCGGCCGACACCCAATCCCTATGATGGTGGTATTATCACCGGCCTGAAAGACGCAGGTGCCGGCCTGGGCTACGACCCGGCTGCTGCCGGTCAGGCTGCGAGCGGCAAGTATTCGGTGGGGCAAGCCCGCCAGCGTCTGCAGCGCGGCAAAAAACAAAACCCGGTGATCGCCACCATGGCCAGCCCGTGGCTGTGGGCGTCGGTCATTGTGTTGCTGGTTGCGTTCTTTGTAGCGGCGTTTATCTAGGCGGCACGAGCGGCGAAGCGAGTCCGCAGCCATTCGTCGAGGCTGCCACCGCCCCCGGCGGTGATGCACAGCACCAAATCGCCGGCTTCGGCGTGGCGTTGGATGTTTGCGGCCAGATCGTCGTCAAGCTCGGCCGCGCTCGCGGTAGTTTGGATTTCTGGTGTCATCAGGGCTTTTAGGTCGGCGGGCGTTAAAAGCGATAGGGTCTGATCCTCGCGGGCCAGGTAACTCGGCACGATATAGAGCTGCTTGACGCCCGTAAACAGGTCGCTGAGCTCGTCTTTAATGAAATGTTGCCGAGTGTTATGCAGACCTTCGTAGACGACCACTACATTGCCGCCGGCCACTTCGTGCGCCATTTGCAAGGCGCCGCGGATTTTCGGCGGCGTGTGGGCGTAGTCGCTGTAAATATGCGGGGCGATTTCTTCGAAGCGGCGCCCCACGCCGGGGAATGTACCTAGATGGGCCAGCAACTCGTCCAGCGGCTTGCCCGTCAGACGGGCAACAGCTGCAGCCACTTCCCAGGCGTCCATGCGGTTGACCAGGCCGGGCAGGTGCAGTTTTTCGTTTATGCCGGGGTCGGCCTCGCGGATAACGGTGTATTTGCCGGCTGGTTGCAAACCCAAGCGGTCAGCGTCGGCATCCCATAGCACGACGTGTTCGGACTGGTCGAGAAACTGGCGGAAAGCGGTGACGTACTCTTCGCGCGTCGGGTACACGTCGGGGTGGTCCCAGTCGATACCGGTAATCAGGCTGATGTGCGGATGGAAGGCCAGGAAATTGCGGTCGTATTCATCGGCCTCGTAGATGAAATACTCGCTCGCGGGGTCAAAGGCTCCCATGTCGGCGAAGCTCATTTTGGCGCCTACCGAGTGACTTTCCGGCAGCCCCAGCTGCTTGAACAGCCAAACAGCCATAGCCGTTGTGGTGGTTTTGCCGTGCGTGCCGGCAATAGCTACCATTTTTAGGCGTTTTTCTTCCAGCAGCATGGTGATGAAGCCGTCGCGGCGGGTGGTGCGGATGCCGTGCTCTTCGCAAAAACGGAGTTCTGGCGGGTCGCTTTGCTCTTTTGTTACCGCCGAACTGTAGACGTACCAGTCAATGGGCGACCGTTCGTGCACCGCGGCGATGTCGTCGTGACTTTGGCCGATATGTACGTCGGCGACGCCGTGCTTTTGCAGGTAGTCAATGTAGGCGCTGTGCTGTTTGTCCGACCCTGATACCTCGAAGCCGGCCTCATGCGCGATGAGCGCCAGCGGCCCAATCCCCGTCCCGCCTATGCCCGAGAAAAAGATATGCATACGCATAAGTCTAGCACGTTAACGAAGGAAGCGCTTCAGCGCGAAACCCAAGACGAACCGCAGTACAGCCAAGCCGCCAAACACCGCCGTGAGCACCACCAGCCAGCCGGCCAGGTCCGGCGACCAGCCGGGCGAAGCAAAGTCGAATTTGTACATGGCATCGGGAATGGTCCGGGCGCTGGTGCCGTGGTCTTTGACGTATTGCTCAATGCAGGGTACGCGCGGGCCGCCAGAGAAACTGCCAGGGTATTGCGCCTCGCAGGTGTGCTGAGCATCGGTGTAGACCTGCGAATTGGCGGCATTGACGCGGTCCTGCTCGGCCTGTTGCAGCCGGGCGTAGGTATATTTCAGCTGGATAGGCGGATAGACGCCGTCGGCAGCGGCCAGCGTGGTGTTCATATGACCGCCGACGTAAGCCCGCAAGCCTTGCAGGGCGCCTACGACGTCGGTACCATCTTTATCGGCCTGGTAGACTTGGGCGCGCAGCGTCGTCATGTGCGTGTAGTTGCTGCGCAGCGCATAGGCTGCACCCACGCCGCAGGCCACAAACACCGCCAGTAGATATACCGTTTTTACGGGCCGGATGCGCGCCCAAACATGGTGGAGGTAGTGCTTGTTCATAGATATGCTTATAGTTTACCGCGTTTACCGCTGTTTCGGGCTAAAAACAAACCCCTCCGCTTTGGGAGGGGTTTGTTGCACGTTACCGCTAACTTATGGGTGAGTGGTTGTGCTGTTGGAAGAGTTAGTCGTGGTGTTACACGTTTGGCCCTTCGGGTTCTGTTGTACCCACTGAGTGATCGCCTTGGTGACTTGGCCGTCGCTCTTCAGGTTCTCCCAGAAGGTGACTTGGTCACGGTTGATGATCATTTGGTCTGCCGGACCGTGCAGTTCACAGCCAAGCTTCACGAGCGAAACGCTTTGGTTGCTGTTGGCGTTGTTGGTGCTGTTCTGCTGGTTGGGCTGGACTTGCTGGTTGACGTTCAAGTAGTAGATCTGCTGTAGGTCCACGTAGTCCTTGTTGACACTCTTGATCTTGCCGAAGTAGACCTGGCCGTTAGTCAGGAAGACGGCTTGCTCTTTGTTCTTGTCGACGTAGTTCGATTCCTTGGCGCCGCCGAAGTACAGCAGCACGAGCAGGGCTACCACGAGCACCGTACCGGCGAAGAGCAGTACCATCAAACTCGCACGCAGCCACATCGGACTTGTCTTCCACCCTGTGTTCTTAGATTTACCGCCACCGTTGGTGGGCGCAACAGCGCCATTCGAAGCAACGCGTGCAGGTGCGGGCGCTTGCGTACCGCGACTAGTACTAAACTCCATGGAGATCCCCCTATTTACTACTGTGTATAGCAATTAGTGTAATGCATAAGCACAATAGCCGCAACAGCAATCTTACCCACAGCTCGCGCACAGAGGTACCCAGAGAAGGTGTTGACAAATAAAAATCCATCAGAGTATGGTAGGGGTACCATTACTAATTCTAAGAAGGGGATATAACGGCAATGGCTTACACGTACAAAAACTCGAAGGGTGTAACCTACTACCTGAACTCAAAGAAGGTCACACTCCGCGGTGGCAAGGAACAGACTATTTATTACTTCAGCAAGGACCAGCGTCCGGAAACTGTTGACGCGCTGCCGGAAGGCTTCGAAGTCAACGAAAACCCGCGCAACGGTTTCTGCACTATCAAGCGCAAGAAATAGTTTTGTTTTCGGATACCTGGGCAGGAAACCGCCCAGGTATTTTTTAATTTCCCCTTAACAATGTTAAGTTTTGGTATAGTACAAATATGACGAATGTAATCATTAAAGTAGACAAACTTCGCAAGAAGTACGGCGACCGCGAGGTCGTCAAAGGTATTAGTTTTGACGTAAAGAAAGGCGAGATTTTTGGCATTTTGGGGCCAAACGGCGCTGGCAAAACCACGACTCTGGAAATGATGGAGGCTATGCGCGAGATCGATGGCGGCACGGCCGTTATCGACGGCATTAACGTGGCTGAACATCCGTACGAAATTCGCCGCATCATCGGCGTACAGCCGCAGACCCCTTCGTTCCAGGACAAAACCAAGCTGACCGAGCTAATTGAACTATTCGCCGCCGCGTACGGCGAAAAAGTAGATCCCATGGAATTCTTAGACGACGTGAAGCTCGGCGAAAAAGCCGGCGCATTCGCCGAAAGCCTGTCCGGCGGCCAAAAGCAGCGCCTGAGCATTGCCGCGGCGCTGGTGCATCGCCCCAAGGTGTTTTTCATGGACGAGCCAACGACCGGCCTAGACCCGCAAGCCCGCCGCAACCTGTGGGAGCTGGTGCAGCACGTGCGCGACAAGGGTGTGACCGTCATTATGACCACGCACTACATGGATGAGGCCGAACTGCTCTGCGACCGGGTCGCCATTATGGACCAAGGTAGGATTATCTCGATGGATTCGCCGAAGAACCTCATCAAGCAGCTGCTCGCCAAAGGCTTCACCAAAAAGCAGCATGTTGAGCAGGCTAACCTGGAAGATGTGTTTATTGACCTCACAGGAAAGGGTTTGAGGGACTAGCATGAAGAAGAAATGGTATACCGTATTCATTTTTGCGCGGCTGAGCACGCGCCGCTTCTTCCGCGACCGTTTGGCGCTGTTCTTTGGCATCCTGTTCCCGCTGATCTTCCTGTTCGTGTTTGGCGGCATCTTTGGCCACAACAGCGGCACCTCGTTCAAAGTGGCGTTCTTAAACGAATCACACACCAAGTTCGCCCAAGATTATGCCAAGCAAGCGCACGGCAGCAAGCTGCTCAAGATTGACCCGCAAGTGTCCACCATGGACCAGGCCAAAGAGAAAATGAACCGCAGCCAGCTGGACGCAACCATCGTGCTGCCGGCGGACTTTGGCGCGCAAAAGGATGGCGAGAAATATCCGTCCGGCACCGCCCAGGTTATCTACACGCAGAACAATCTGTCGGCCGGCCAGACACTGACCTCTATTCTGGACGGGCAGTTTAAGGACCTGAACGGTAAGTTTGTGAGCACGGCTGTACCGTTTGCGGCCGAGGGCAAGCAGCTCAGCAACAAGAGTCTCAGCCAGTTCGACTACACCTTCGCGGGGTTGCTCGGTTTCTCGATTATCGGTATGGGCATCTTCGGACCGATCAACGTCTTCCCGGAGCTGAAGAAGCAGGGCATTCTGCGCCGCTTGCACACCACGCCCTTGCGCGTCTGGCAGTACTTTATCTCGACGATGATGTCGCAAGCGCTCATTGGGTTGCTGTCTTTAGGTATCATGTTCGTCGTGGCGATTTTGGTCTTCCATCTGCATGTCGTGGGCAACTGGCTGTTGATTGCCGGATGGCTGGTGTTCAGTATCATCATGATTCTGGGCATTGGTTTGGCGATCGGCGGCTGGGCTAAGAACGAGCGTCAGGCGGCACCGCTGTCTAACATCATCGTTTTCCCTATGCTGTTTTTGAGCGGTACATTCTTCCCGCGCTTCCTGATGCCGGAGTGGCTGCAAGGCGTCACCAACTGGCTGCCGCTGTCGCCGGTGATTGACGGCGTGCGTCTGATCGCCACCGAAGGCAAGGGTATCCCCGACCTTATGGGGCAGATCGGCACCATGGCGCTGTGGACGGTCGTGATCTACATCATTGCCTTCCGCGTCTTCCGCTGGGAATAGCAATTTACACCGGGTAAATTTTGCTATATAAGTTTTCGTATGACTACTGCGACCGGCGAGGGCTTCACAGGCCACTACAGGAAACCAGATCCATTTCAGGCCATTTGGAGTGACCCCGAGGGGCGTGATAGCGGTTTGTATGTGCACGAGCGTTTTCTGGTTCGGCCAGACGATACCCCGGTAGCACCGCACCACCTATTGGTGATTAGCCGGGAAGAAAGGCCGCTCGAGGTGCTGGACTTCAACGAATACGTCGCAGCCTGGGCGCTGGCGCGCGTGGTATATGCGCACATGACGAACGTGCTCGGCCCCAAACGCAAGGTGGCTCTGCTGGTGTGGGGCAATCAGATTGAAACGGCGCATATCCACCTTGTGCCGCGTAACAATCCAGAGGATGCAACCGTTTGGAGGCCAATGGAACTCACTGACGAGCAGCGGGCCGCGCAACTTGCCGAAACGCGAGAATTGTTAGCCTTTCCGCCAGAAGTGAAGGCCGAAGCTGACCGCGTCGTCAATGCTGCCCTGAGCGGCATGCAGGGCGTACAGCTGCCGCCGGTGTTACCGCGTAGCGTTAACCCGCAATAAATGGTAAAATAACACCTTATGAACGCGCTTCAAGCCTTACCGCGCCCGTTTTTCGTGCTGGCGCCGATGGACGATGTCACCGACACCGTCTTTCGTCAGGTGGTGGCCGATTGTGCCCGTCCAGATCTCTTTTTTACTGAGTTCGTGAACGTCGACGGCCTGCAGAGCGAAGGCCGCGAGCGGCTCTTAAAGCGCATCCAATTTACGCCCAAAGAGCAGCCGCTCATCGCTCAAATTTGGGGCAAGGACCCCGAGAATTTCCGCAAGACCGCTGCCGAGCTGGTGGACATGGGCTTTGCGGGCATCGACCTGAACATGGGCTGCCCCATTAAGGCCATCACCAACAATGGCTGTTGCAGCGCGCTGATCAACAACCGCGAGCTGGCAGTGGAGATCATCCAGGCGGTACAGGCGGGCGTGGCCGGACGCGTGCCGGTCAGCGTCAAAACCCGCTTAGGCTGGAATAGCATCGACCTGACGTGGCTAGAGCTGCTGCTCAAGCAAAATCTTGACATGTTGACCATTCACGGCCGCACGCGCAGCGAACTGAGCCAAGTGCCGGTGCATTGGGACGCCGTGAATGAGGTGCGCAAACTGCGCGACAAGTTGGCGCCGCAGACGCTCATCGTGGGAAATGGCGATATCCTGAGCCGCGCCGAAGGCCTAGAAATCGTTAAGAAATACCAGCTAGACGGGGTCATGATTGGCCGCGGCGTGTTCCAAGATCCGTTCGTATTCGCCAAAGAGAGTCCTTGGCCAAGCTTTAGCCGTCAACAGAGGATCGACCTCTACGCCGCACATGTGCAGCTGTTTGCTGACACTTGGCAGCACGGCGAGCGCCGCGTGCCGATGCTTAACAAGTTCTGCAAAGTGTACATCGGCGGTTTCGATGGCGCCAAAGAGCTGCGCGAGGCATTGATGGCCGCCGAATCCACCGACGAATTGTTGCATATTCTACGCACCGCCTCTGGCGTTTAACGTTGTTAATCTGGGCGGCCGCTATTATACTGAGCGTATGATACAAGCTGAACATCTCGGAAAGAAGTACCGCAAAAAGACCGCGGTCGATGACTTATCGTTTCAGGTGAAGACCGGCAAGGTGACCGGCTTCTTGGGGCCGAACGGTGCCGGCAAGAGCACCACCATGCGCCTGATGCTAGGCCTCGACCGCGGCGCCGGCACCACAATGTTTGACGGCAAGCCGCTCCACGAATACGACCGTCCGTCGCAAGTGGTCGGCATTTTGCTGGAAGCCAAGGCCTTTCATCCGACCCGCACGGCTCGCAGCCACCTCGAGGTACTGGCCGAAGCCGGTGACATTCCGCTGCGCCGCGTCGACGAAGTGCTCGACATTGTCGGCCTCACTAGTGTGGCCAGCAAGCGACCAGGCAAATTCTCTTTGGGCATGGCTCAGCGTTTGGGGATTGCCGCCGCGCTGCTGGGCCGGCCGAAATACCTGTTGCTCGACGAGCCGGCTAATGGCCTGGACCCCGAAGGTATCGCTTGGCTGCGCCAATTTATCAAAGACTACGCCGACGCCGGCAACGGCGTGTTCGTTTCCAGCCATTTGCTGAGCGAAATGTCGCAAATGGCCGACAATGTCGTGGTGATTGGCAAGGGCCAGCTCATCGCCGACACCTCCATTAAAAAGCTTTTGTCTGGCAGCTCGCACTCCAGCGTCTTTGTGCGCGCCAATAACATGTCTAAGCTCGAGAAACTGTTCAAGAGTAAATCTTGGACCTTCGAAAAGGAAGATGGCGGCCTGAGTGTCGGCGGCGTTAACACCGACGAAATCGGTAAGGAAGCGTTTGACGCCGGCCTGGCCGTGCTCGAACTGGCCACCCGCTCGGCGTCCCTGGAAGAGGCCTTCCTTGAGCTGACCGCCGGCAGTGAAGAGTACCAAGCACGCAGCGGAAAGGGGAAGAAGTAATGTTTAGCGCTCTTAAATCAGAATTCCGCAAGATAACCACGGTGCGTTCCACGTACGTCATTTTTGCTCTCGCCCTGCTGCTGGTTGCGTTCTTCTCGTTCTATGCCACCGGCTGGCGGGCGTCGCACGCTCAGCAGTTTGACACCAACTTGCTGGCCGCGCAGGTGCAGCAGGCGATTGTGTCTGTTGGGCTGCTCGGTTCAATCGTCGGGGTGCTGCTGGTAACCCACGAGTACCGCTACAACACGATAATGTACACGCTGACCAACACCGGCAGCCGCACAAAAGTGTACGTGGCTAAGCTGCTGGCCGTGACCGGCTTCGCGCTGATATTTACGGTCACTATGGGCGTGCTGTCGCCGCTTTTGACGGTTGCCGGTATGAGCGCCCACGGCTTAAGCCTGGTGCCGCAGAACATGCCCCTTGCCTCGCTGTTCTGGGAAGCGCTGTTTGTCGGTTGGGGCTACTCTATGCTGTCGTTCGTTTTTGCCATGATTATCCGCGTGCAGGTGGGAGCGATTTCGGCCATGTTCTTGGTGCCGGCCATGCTTGAGCCGCTGCTGGGCATACTGCTCAAGAAAAACGCTGTGTACCTGCCATACAACTCCTTGCAGTCTGTCTTGGGCCAGGCCAGCAGCCCGGAACTGGCGCACATCTCGGCCGGCACTGGCGCCGTGGTGATTATGGCGTATCTCGTCCTTGGCTTCCTGGTGTCTTGGCAGCTCTTTGTGCAGCGCGACGCGCAGTAGTTAGCGTTTAGAGGATTCCTCCCCAAAGCCCGCAAACAAAAATAGGCCGCTGTTGGCCTATTTGCGTGGTGGTGGGGGCGGTTGGAGTTGAACCAACCACCAAGCGGTTATGAGCCGCCTGCTCTAACCGATGAGCTACGCCCCCAATCGTCGGTTAACAGAGGAAGTATACCAGATCTTGTCGCCAGCGGTTATAATACTAAGCAGCGAATGCTCGAAAAAATCAAACACTACCAAACACTGGCATTACAGCGGGCCGCGCAGCTAAAAGACGTGCGGACCGTTGGCCTTATGTTGTTCGTGGTAGTCGTGCTGCTGGTGAGCTGGAGTGGAGTTAAAGCTATCGAGACCAATTATCGCCTGCAAAAACAGATTGCCGAGTTGCAGCAGCAAAACGCCGTCAAACAGCTGGCGAACGAAAATTTGCAGTTGCAAAACGCCTACTACAACACGCCGCAGTACCTTGAGCTGGCCGCCCGCCAGGACTTTGGCCTGGCCGCTCCCGGCGAAACCGTGCTGATCGTGCCGCGCAGCGTCGCTATCGCGCATACCGTAACGCTGCCGCAGGACCAAGCCGCCAGTGCCGCAACCAAGGTGCCGAAGCAATCCGCCCTCCATCGCCACTTCCAGGCCTGGATCGATTTCTTTACGCACCACCAACAGTAATTGACATATACACCTCTGTTTGGTATAGTTATTTAAGCTAAATGACGCGGGGTGGAGCAGCGGCAGCTCGCGTGGCTCATAACCACGAGGTCGCAGGTTCGAGTCCTGCCCCCGCAACCAAGAAGCATTCTAATCCCAGAGCGATCTGGGATTTTGTTTAGCCTGCTATAGTTAGCTTATGCGCAAGCTCAATAAAAGAAGACTGATCACGGCCCTTGTTGGCGGCGTACTCTGTCAGGGCCTGTATAAACTCTACCTGTACACCAACAACAGAGCGCAGTTTGATGACTCGAATGTGCTTGTCTCGGCGGTGTTTATACTTATTGCCGCAGGCTTCATCTTCTTGGTTTTAGAGCTAGTCTCGGCTAAAAGATCGTCCAAGTAATTGCCGTAGCGGTCTGCGCGGTGCGGCTGCTAGACTAGAGGCATGACAACCTATCTTGCTCTGTTGCGCGGCGTCAATGTCGGCGGCAATAACATGGTAAAAATGAGCGACTTGGTCGCGTGCCTGACTGAGGCCGGCTTCCAAAATGTGCACACATTTATCCAAAGCGGCAATGTCTTTTTTGACGCCGCCAGCACCGATCACCACCAGGTGGGACAGGCTGTGGAGCGGGCGATCGAGAAACGCTTTACTATCCAAATTAGCGTGGCCGTTTTCACCAAAGACGAGTGGCACGAGGTGGTAAACGGCGCGCCAAAGTGGTGGGGCACCGGCGAAGGCTGGAAGCACGACCTGTTTGTGGCTATGACACCGGACGCCATCGATCACGTGTGGGCCTTGGTTGAGCGGAAGGGCGGCCTGCAGAACGACGTTGAGCACTTGGCGGCCGGCAAGTGCGTGATGTATGCGTCTATGGTGATTGCCAAGTTCAGCCGCACGACGGCCAGCAAGCTCGCCGGCACTCCTGTCTACAAAGAGCTGAGCATCCGCAATAATCGCACTACGCGCAAGCTGCTCGACTTGTTTTAGGCGCGCTGGGCGTGGAAGTTGACCGGGCCGCTGGCCGGCGTGCCCGGCGACAGTTGGTCGGCCATGACGACATCTTGGATACCAGGGTGGCGATCCATGAGGTTGCGCACGGCATATTGCAGCGGATCGATAAAGCGGACGCCTTCTTGCTCGGGCCGGATACCTGGGATGTACGGCGTAATCCACGCCGCGCTCACCAGTAGTGTGCGCACGTCCGGGCCGATGGGGTCGACGTATTCGGCTGCGAGGTTGCGGTGCAGCATGGTTATCTGCTCGCCGCCTTCTTTAGAATGGAACAGCAGGTCTGAGCAGATCATACCAACGGTGGTGCGGTTGGGTTGCTGATGCTCGCTCGGGTCATACGCCTGGTGAAAAACCTCGGCTTCGCTGGCCAGGTAGGGCAGCTTGGGATTGTGGCCGGTGATTTGGCCGCCCTGCAAGAAAAGCAATTCGTTCCGCGGGCGCGGCGTATCTAGCGTTAACGACCCTAAGACTAGTATCGCGTCCGGCCACCATCTGCTGAGTATGCGCATTTTGTCGTGCCGGCTCTCGAGCATGGCCGGTACCTGCGGGAATTCAGCAGGCGTGGGCTCGGGCGAAACAGTAATGAGCTCTGGCGTAAGCAAGTAGTCGCCGGGGTTGCCCATGCGTGCGGCCGACGCCACAAATGCTTGCCACGACGGCTGCGACACGGCCGTGACGCGCTCGCCACTGCTGAGCGTAAAGCGGTGCGTGCCGTGCTCGCGCCTAAAATCGAAGTGGGCTTCGGGAAGGGTCTCTATGGGTCGTCGTGGTTTGGCCATGGTTCTAAAGTATAGCGCGGCTTCCTGTGGATAACCTTGCAGTTCGGAAAACTTTCTGCTTGCGTACCTTTGCGTGCTTGGTATAGTAAGCGTAAGTGGTATGCAGCACTTGACAATTATATGTTTTCATATATAATAACAAATGTTGTGATCACAAACAAACACTACAACAAAACAAAAAAGGGTGAGCGACATGACGGTCAAAACCAAAAGCGGGCTGAGCTTTGAATTCGTCAAGACGAGCAACAAAAAAATACTCGCCATAGACAGCATACTGGCCAAAGGCTAGTACAAGCCCAAAACTCTAAACAACAAGATCTGGAATTTTCCAGGTCTTGTTGTTTATACTGGCAAGATGTCCAGGTGGTAGAGGGCTTGGCCAAAGCAAGGGACGGTTAAAAGACGTGATATAGTCGAATGGTATTATTTTTGCGCGAAGGAAGGGGTGGCATGAGGAATATGAATAGCTTGGCGCGGCGCGCGCCCTGGCTGGCGCCAGTTGTGGCAGGGACGATGGCCGTATCTGGTTGTGTGGGCGGCGGCCATAGCAATGCGAACGAAACGCCCACTGCTGCAGATAGCCTGGCGGCCGTCCAGCCGCGGTTCCGTTTTGACGATTTAGGCGGCGGGTCTCGCATTATTCTTGTGTACCCCGGCACGTCCACATCGGCGGCCGACCGGGCGAGCAATGGTTCTTATAAAAGTAGCGATGTCGTACCTATCACGTGCCATGAAACCGGCCGGATGGTGAGTTCGCACCCGGAAGTCGGCGAAACGCCACGGTCGTCCATGGATTGGTATCGGCTAGTGGGGGACAAGGTTACCTGGTATGCCACCGCTACCTATGGCGAGCTTGTGCCGCCTGATGTGTACGTGCCCGAGTGCCCCGCTCCAACTCCATCACCAGCCCCATCATTTGTGGCACCGCCCGGTTTGCCTAGTAAATAGCGCCCTACGCTTCGGCCTTGTGCGGTATACTCGAGGGACATGTCTGCGCTAACCGACAACTTCCGCGGCCGTTTCGTTATGCTGCAAATTGCCAACTTTTTCCAGGGCTTTATTTTGTGGTACACCATCGAGAAGTTGTTCATGCGCCGCATCGGCTTTGATGACGCCGGCATCGGCCTGATGGTCGCCGCTTACTCGGCCATTATGCTGCTGGTAGAAACGCCGTCCGGTATTTTGGCCGATCGCTGGAGCCGCAAGGGCGTGCTGATGGTGGCGAGTGTGGCGCTGTCGCTGAGCGGGCTGGTGGGCGGTTTGAGCCACGATGTGCCGATGTATTTGTTGGCCGCCGGCTTGTGGGGCGTTTTCTTTGCGCTATACTCCGGCGCGTATGACTCGATTTTGTACGATTTGCTTCTCGAGACAAAGGGGCATAGCAAGTCGTACGAGCGCTACTACGGTTATGTGAAGGTGGTGGACAGTCTGGCCTTGGTGCTCGGTTCGCTGATCGGCGGTCTGGTGGCGGCCAAGTTTGGGCTGCGCCAGCCGTACTTCTGGACGGTGCCGCTAGCCTTGGTGCCGATTGGGGCGCTCATGTTGTTCCGCGAGCCGCAGCTGCACAAGGCGCACGCCGTGGTGCCGCTGGTGCAGCACGTGCGCCGGACGTTCGGCTCGGTGCTGAAGCGCGGGCATGTGCTGCTGATTTTAACGGTGCTGGTGTGCATCTCGGCGCTCAGTTACGGCTTGTTTGAATTTAGCCAGCTGTGGTGGATCGCCTTAGCGTTGCCGGTGTCGCTGTTTGGGCCGTTTAACGGAGCGCTGCTGGCGACGATCGGGCTTGGCGGGTTGGCGGCCAGCCGTTTTCAACTGCACCGGCCGCGGCGGCTGCAAGCCCTGGCGGTGCTTATGTTAGTGGCCGCGGTGTTGCTCGGACTGTGGCGCGCGCCCATCCCGGTGCTGGTCTGTCAGGTGCTGGTAACGACGGGGACCATTGCCGTAAGCGTGGTGTTTAACCGTTGGCTGCACGACGCGCTGCCGTCGCAGGTGCGGGCCGGTGCCTCGTCGGCAGTGAACACGCTGACGCGCGTGGTACTGATCCCAGTCTCCCTGCTATTTGGCGTGCTGAGCCGGCACGGTACGGCGTTTGAGGCGTCTTGGGTGCTTGTAGTGCTCGTATTGGCGGCAGCGGCCGCCATCTTGCGCATGACCATGAGCCGCACGCATATGGCGGCGGTCACCGCCGCCGACGAGACAAACGTCGAATCGTATCAGAAATAACTAGGCGTTCTTTGCGTGCTTGCGCAGATACAGATACAGCAGCGCGCCCGAAGCGGCGTACATAAAGAACAGGTAAATGGTGGCCAGAATGCCAACGATCGTCAAAACGGGCAGCAGCATCAAAAGCGCGACGCCCAACAGGCCCCACAGTTTGCCCATGTGGCCTTTGGTGGCGTTCCAGCTGGCTTTGTAGGCGTCCATCGGCGCCATGTTTTTGTCGATCAGGAAGTACGGCGACATCGACAGGCGCAGCGCAAAGATAATGCCCGGCACGATCAGCAAAATGATGCCGCCCACGACGGTCAGAATTATCATAATGTTTAGCAGCAGCATGCGCCAGTAGAGCGCGGGCGGAAACTGCAATACGGCCTCGAGCTTGAAGGATTTTTCGCTGGCGGTGAGCAGGTAGGCGCGCGTCGTAACCACCGCAAAGTAGACGCCGACGAGCGACGAAATGAGCTGGCCGAGACTGCGGGCGCTGCCCCTAAACAAAAGGCCCAGCACAAAATCGGCCGCAAAGGCGAGGACCGCCAGCCAAATCAGCGGCTCTAGGTTTTTGCGGACCCGGTCGCGCGATACTTTAAAAATGCCAAAGGCGCCTGGCCACTCACTTGTACTAGAAGTTGTTGTAGTTTCGTCTTTCATACTTTAACCATAAATATTTCTCAAGCTGCCGTCAAGGAAATGAGAGTAACAAAAACAGCCCCGAAGGGCTGCTGGGAAAAACACTTTGGTAGCGGCGAGTGGACTTGAACCACTGACCCCAGGCTTATGAGTCCTGTGCTCTAACCAGCTGAGCTACGCCGCCATGAGAACTCAGGCTAATATAGCAGATTTTCTCCCTGTTGGCTAGGGCCCCGGGTATAGAAAACGCGTCGCATAATGTACACTTTAAGCCATGAGCAAAGACGTGAAGTACACCGTGGCCATTGTGTTGAAGAATAGCACCGACCCAAACCAGTTTTTAATTGTGAAGCGGCCGGATGAAGATCCCGACCTCGCTGGCAGCTGGGGTTTGCCGGCAACATCGCTGCGCCCTGGCGAGCTACCCGAGGCTGCCGCGCTGCGTGTCTGCCGCGAAAAGCTGCACTGCGAAGGCCGTCCGACGCGGTTTTTGGGCATCATGTTCCAAAAACGCAACAGCTACGATATCTTCCTGATGGACGTTGAGATGGAACTGACGGGGGATGCGCAGCCCGACGTGCACGCCGCCAAAACCGAGCACACCGCCTATGTGGAGCAAAAGTGGACAACCGACCCCCTGGAATTGATGCCTGCGGCCAAGCATGGCTCGTGTTGCGCCAGCATTTTCCTGACCGACCGCGGGCTGTTGGACCGCGGCGAATGGATCGCCTCGCTTGAGGGATCGGACACAGTCGGCTAGCGAGTCATCGGCAGGCAGGCGGCGGGGCTTCGTGTCATAATGACATGGTGATGGAGCTTGACGTCAAACCGGGGAAGTACGTGGTGGCGGTGAGCGGCGGGCTGGATTCGGTCGCGCTGTTACACCTGCTCGTATCGGCGGCCCGCACCCGGCAGATTACGTTGGTGGTCGCGCATTTCGAGCACGGCATCCGCGCGGATTCCGACCAGGACCGGCTACTTGTGCAGGAGCTGGCCGAGACCTACGGCCTGCCATTTGTGTACGCCCGCGGCCATTTAGGCCCAGGCGCCAGCGAGGCCACGGCCCGCGCTGCTCGCTACGATTTCTTAAAGAAGGTACAGGCGGCACATGCCGCCGACGCGATTATGACCGCCCACCACCAGGACGATCATCTGGAAACGGCACTTATTAACTTGTTGCGCGGCACGGGCGGCCGGGGTCTGGGCGGCGTGCGCTCTGAGGGCGGATTGCTGCGGCCGCTTTTGCCCTTTACCAAGCAGCAGCTGCGCGAGTATGCCGCCCGGCACAATCTGCAGTGGCGCGAAGACAGCACGAACGCCGACGAGCGCTACTTGCGTAATTATCTCCGCCGCCGCGTGGTGCCGACGTTTACGCCGGCGGCGCGGCAGCAATTGCTCCAGCATATAAACGCCGCCGCCGAACTGCACGCCGCAATCGAACAAGAGCTTGCGCCGTGGACGAGCGGCCGCGAACTGGACCGCGCCTGGTTCACCACGCTGCCATATGACGTTTCGGCCGAGGCCATGGCGCTGTGGCTGCGCCGAAACGGATTGTACTTTGACCGCAAAACCATTCATCGGCTGACCGTGTTCGCTAAAACGGCCGCGCCCGGCAAACGGGCCGACGTGGGAGCCGGCCACATGCTTGCGGCAAGCAAAAACCACATCACCTTAGGCGTCCGCCCGGCTAAAGGGTAGTGTATAATGCGCTCATATGGATAATTCGAACAAGCCTTTCCGCCCAGGCAACCGGGGCGGCAATAATAAACGAAGCTACAAGAGCATTGGCTTTATCGCTGTTTTGGTGCTGTTCGCCCTGGTGTTGTTCGCAGCCTATGGTCAGTCCGGCGGGCTAAAGACCATCCCGCTCACCGAGGCAGTCAGCCAGAACAACAGCGGCCAGTACAGCAAGCTGGAAGTTTCGGGCAACCAGGTTGAGATCACTAAGCGCGGCGACAAGAGCGCCAGCCTCAAAACCTACAAAGACCCCAACTCGACACTGAAAGAAGAGGGCTTCAATACCTCAAACACCAGCACCGAAATTTCCTACAAGCCGCAGAGCAGCACCGGTTCCACGGTAGAGAATTTGCTGATCGGCCTATTACCGGTCGTGGTTATTAGCATTGTGCTGTACATTATGCTGCGCAGCGCCCAAGGGCAGGGGAATCAGGCCTTAAGCTTTGGCAAGAGCCGCGCCCGCCTGTATGGCAACGAGAAAGACAAGGTGACATTTGAGGACATCGCCGGCAGCAACGAAGCCAAGCAGGATCTCGAAGAGGTCGTCGAATTCTTGAAGTATCCGAAGAAGTTTGCGCACCTCGGCGCTCGCATTCCGAAAGGGGTATTGCTGGTCGGCCCGCCCGGCACCGGCAAGACAATGCTGGCCCGCGCTGTAGCCGGGGAAGCCAACGTACCGTTCTTTAGCATCTCTGGTTCGGAGTTTGTAGAAATGTTCGTGGGCGTCGGCGCTAGTCGTGTTCGTGATTTGTTTGCAAAGGCCAAAAAGAACGCACCGTGCATTATTTTTGTAGACGAAATTGACGCCGTTGGCCGGCGTCGCGGTTCCGGCATGGGCGACGGTCACGACGAGCGCGAACAAACCCTGAACCAGATCCTGGTTGAGATGGATGGCTTTGAACAAGGCCAAAATGTTATCGTGCTGGCTGCTACCAACCGTGCTGATGTGCTCGACCCTGCCCTGCTCCGTCCGGGCCGCTTTGACCGCCGCGTCGACATCGGCTTGCCCGACCGCAAGGACCGGGAAGCCATCCTGAAGGTATATTTCGAAAAGAAACCGTTGGCTGCCGGCGTTGACCTGGACGCCTTGGCCGCCAAGTCGGCCGGCAGCAGCGGCGCCGACCTCGCGAATATCGCCAACGAGTCGGCCATTATTGCCGCCCGCCTAAACCACAAAGAAATCACCAACAACGATGTGACCGCCGCCTTCGAAAAGGTTGCCATTGGCCCCGAGCGCAAGAGCAAGGTGATGAGCGACAAAGAGAAGGAAATCACCGCCTTCCATGAAGCCGGCCACGCCATTGTCGGCCATGTGTTGCCCGACAGCGATCTGGTACACAAAGTCACCATCATCCCGCGCGGCGGCACCGGCGGCGTCACTTGGTTTATCCCCGAACAAGACAAGTCGTACCACAGCATCGTGGAATTTAAAGATGTGCTGGCCCGCATGGTGGGCGGCCGTATCGCCGAGGAGATCGTTTACGGCATGGACCACGTGACCACCGGCGCCGGCTCTGATTTGCAAAAAGCCGCTGAGCTGGCCCGCGACATGGTCGTCAATCAAGGTATGGGCAAAAAACTGCGCAACCAGGTCTTCCACGTGGACGAAGGCATGATGATCGACCGCATGGTGCACGAACGCGACTACTCCGACGAAACGGCCAAGGTGATCGACGACGAGGTCGAGGCGCTGATCAGCGAAGCTACCCAACGCGCCCACACCGTGATCAAGGCCAATCTCGACTTCTTGCGTAAGCTGAAAGACCGTTTGCTGGAAAAAGAAACCGTCGAGGCCGAGGAAGTGAAAGAGCTGCTTAAGGGCTCGCACATGCCCAAGGCCGCCGCACTGTACTAGAGCGCGGCCGGCCGTGGATTGCTGTGTTTTCCGGTATCCCTTTGCCCGTTGAAGCGATATACTAAACGTAGCTCAAAAAACGCCGAAACGAACCATGCAAGAAAAGCCGCCAGCCAAAACTAAAAGACGCATCCCGCTTTCGAATGTTGCGCTGTTGCTGATCGTGGCCGCGCTCATTGGGCAGGTCCTTGGCTTTTTGCGTACGAAGCTAGTCAACGGAAACTTTTCCGATACCGGGCCGAATAGTACCGACGCGTACTTTGCGGCCTTTAACATCCCCGACTTCTTTTTCTACACCATCGCCGCAGGCGTGCTGGGTGTGGCGTTCATCCCGGTGCTGGCCGACCGGTTGCACAAAGGCGACCGCAAAGGCATGTGGGAGCTCTGTGCCAGTCTGCTTAACTTGTTGAGTATCATCATGGGCCTGGTGGCGGTGATTATTTTTATTTTTGCCCAGCCGCTTATTAGCCATATTGTGGCGCCCAACTTAAATCCGGCGCAGCTGCATAACGCGACGATCATCATGCGCTTTTTGGCGCTTAACCCGTTGCTGTTTACCATTTCTGGCATCCTTACCAGCGTGCAGCAGACGTTGGGACGTTTCTTCTTTTATGCCATCGCGCCGCTGTTTTACAACGTGTCGATCATCTTGAGTATTTATATCTTCCGGCATACCGAGTTCGGGCTGAAGGGCTTGGGTGTGGGCGCGCTGGTGGGCGGCTTGGCGCAGCTGGCCGTCGTCTGTTTTGGCCTGATTGGTACGCGTTTTAGCTGGCGGCCCAAGATTATGTGGCGCAGCAGCGACTTTAAGACCATCCTGAAGCAGTTGCCGCCGCGCTCCCTGGACCAGGGCATGGATCAGTTGCAGGTGATTGTGGAAACGAACTTCGCCCGCCGCTTGGGCGAGGGAAACATCAGCTACTACAACAACGCCAGCACTTTGCAGTCAGCGCCGACCCTGCTGATTGGTACGGCTATTTCTACGGCGGCGTTCCCTCGCCTGGCGGCGCGGCTCAGCCAAGGCCGGCCGGACTTGTTCCGCAGGGATTTCTTGCGCATCTTGCGTTTCATGATATGGATAACCATCCCGGTGGTGATCACCGCCTTCTTCGCCCGCGGCTACCTCGCCCACTTGATCTTCTCCCGAAATTCGAAGCAGATCGCTTTGATTTTCGGCTATCTGACCGTTGCCATTTTCTTCCGCACGCTGTATACCATTGTGTCGCGCTGGTTTTACGCCCGCAAAGACACGCGCACGCCGCTCTTTGTATCGGTGTTTACGATTGCCCTGAACATTGTCTTGGCGGCGCTGCTGGCTCGCAAGGATTCGTATGGCATTGTCGGCCTGGCATTGTCGGCCAGCCTGGCGTCGATGACCGAAGTGTTTATTTTGAGCGCCATCATGGTGGCCCGCGACCGCGCGCTGTTGAATATGCAATTCTGGGGCGGCGTGGGGCGGATTGTGTCGGTGGGCGGCTTTAGTATGCTGGCCGGTTACTTGGCCGTTGGCTTTTTCCCGCTGGGCGCCGCTGACCTTGGCGTGGAGCTGGCCGAAAAATTGAGCATTATTGGCGGCACGGTGTTTATTGTGCATGTTGCGCTGTCTGGTCTGTTTGGCTTAGAAGAAGTGCGGCCGATTTTTAACGGTATCAAGCGGCTGGTGCTCAGCCGCATCCGCGAGCCGTACGAACCGTATTAGTTTTGGTCGCTGACGGCTACCGCTGGGCGGAAGTGCCGCACTCGACTGCGCCGGTATTGCCACTTTTCTTCCGAAGCCCGAGATCGATGGACGAATTGCGGTTCAAAGCCGACACCACCAGCATGGCGAGCACGGACGCGCAAATGGCTGAGCGCGCCGGTCTCGCGCATCCCCATCACATGGCGGCCGGTGCGCTCGTGCAATCGCTGGGCCATGCTGCGGGGGCCTTTGGCCATGTCGCAAGAGAGCAGCAATACTTCGGCGTCGGGGTCGAGCACGCGCATGACGAGATCGCCAATTGGTCCTTCGATATCAGTCACCCCCAGGCATTCGCCGTGCGAGCCGCGGCCGCCGTATACAATGCATAGTTCAATTTCCGGACCGTTGGGGCCCGCGTCTTCGCCATGCCCGAGCATAATGGCGCCGGCAATTTTAGCTGCGCCGGTAATGCGCTGGAAGCGGTCCAGGGCGACGAGCCGCCGCTCAAGTTGTACTGTCCTGCTGACCTCGACCGGAATAATAGTGGTGTCCTTGCGAGACAGCTGGACGCGCGCCTGGTTGAGCCGTTCGGTGTGTTGCTCAACAGCGCCGTTGCCGCAGCGGCTGGCAATGCCGGCCAAAATAACCTGGGCGTATTGCTTGTGACGGTTGTCTATAAGGTCGAGCAGCCAATCTTCGGGAATCCGCCCCAGGTTGCGCAGCTGCAGCCGACGTGCCAAGTAGCGCACACCGCCCGGCCGCAGGCGTTCAATGTCGAGTACCTGCTGCGCGTTGTGGGCTACGTATTCGTCAACTGTTTTGGAGTCTCGGTCGATTTCGCCATTCGGCAGCCGGTCTGGTCCGTACCCGGTCTGCCATAGTTTGTCCACGGAAATCGGCCCGTCCAGACCGAGGTAGTTGATGAGTGAGCGGGTTAAAAAGTAATTTGGGCGGATGAGTGCGTCACGCAGCAAGGCGTCCATACTGCCGCCCGCGGGACTCGTGCGATCCGCTTCAAAGAGGTCGCGAGCGAGCTGGCGGCGCGGTTTTTTGTAGCCGAGTCCGAAGGCAAGCGCGCTGAGATTGCCCAGGTGCTTGTCGACTGTTTCTTTCGGCATCTCCACGCCCTGCGAGTCATGCGCTTGGCAATCGCGCAATACGCGCGGCGGCAGCAGGCGCAAAAGGTCCGCCGTCAGGTGATTCGGCGCTATCTGGCTGCGCACGTAGGCCTCCGCGAACAGGTCAATGAGCCGGTCGGCAATCGGCGTGCCTTCGTGGAGGGCAATGGCCGCAAGCAGCGCACTGCCTCGGTCGCCAATGGCTATGTCGATGGCAAAGCCGCGCACGTCGCCCTTCAGGTGTTTGGCCGCAAAGAGTTGATCGAGCAAATCGGCGGTCTCTGGGGCATGTTCGGTGCGCAGAGAATCGCGCAGTACGGTGGTTGTGCCTGGCGCCCGAAACGCTTGCCAGGACTCCCATGGTTCCAGACCTTGCCACTCTGCGACGGCCCCGCCCTTATCAAGCAGCTGCTCGTAGAGCGCGACGTCAAAGGGCGGCCGTAGGGCCGTTACCTGCTCACAATTTGCGGAGGGCATAGTTGCTTTATTATAAAATTATTTAAGCTATTTACAAATCTGGGGCTGTCGTTTCGGACTACCTCTGTTATAATGCAGAGTAATGAAGCAAGACCATATTCGCAACTTCTGTATCATCGCGCACATCGACCATGGCAAGAGCACGCTGGCCGACCGTTTGCTGGAGCTGACCGGCACCGTTGAAAAGCGCCTAATGAAAGAACAGCTGCTCGACCGCATGGATCTGGAGCGCGAGCGCGGCATCACTATTAAGTTGCAGCCGGTGCGCATGGATTACAAAGGCTTCCAGCTCAACCTGATTGACACGCCTGGTCATGTCGACTTCAGCTATGAAGTGTCGCGCAGTCTGGAGGCTTGCGAAGGCGCCATTTTAGTGGTTGACGCTACCCAGGGTATGCAAGCGCAGACGCTGGCCAACGTGTATCTGGCCATGGCTGCCGACCTTACGATTATTCCGGTGCTCAACAAAATTGACCTGCCGGCCGCTGACGTAGGGCGAGTCGGGGCGGAAATTGTGAGTTTGCTAGGCTGCGAGTTCGAAGACATCTTGCAAATTAGCGCTAAAACCGGGGAGGGCGTAGACACCGTGCTCGAGCGAGTGGTAGCCGAGGTACCGCCGCCCAGCGGCGACGCGGTCGCGCCTACTCGCGCTCTCATCTTCGACAGTTACTACGACGATTACCGCGGTGTGATTTTGTACGTACGCGCCGTAGATGGCCGCATCGGCAAGAGCGACGCCATCAAAATGATGGCCGCTGACGCCAGCGGCTTGGCGCTGGAGTTAGGCGCGCTCAAGCCGGACATGTCCCCGCTCAAAAGCATAGAGACCGGGGAAATCGGCTACATCGTGACCAACCTCAAAAGTACTAGGGAAGCCAAGGTTGGTGACACCATTACGCTAGCCAAACACTCGGCGACGGTTCCCCTGCCCGGTTATCAGGACGTCAAGCCGTTCGTGTACGCCGGCTTCTTTCCGGACAGCAACGAGCACTACAACGAGCTGAAGGAGGCGATCGAAAAACTGTCCTTAAGCGACTCTGCCCTGCAGTTCGAGCCGGAGAATTCGCCAGTGCTCGGCTTTGGCGTGCGCGTCGGCTTTTTGGGATTGCTCCACATGGACATTGTGCGCGAGCGGCTGGAGCGGGAATACAACCTCGACCTGATCGTAACCAACCCAAGCACCGACTACCATGTGACGCTGCTTGGCGGCGAAGCCGTAGATATTAAAAGCGCCGCCGACTTGCCAGATGTTGCCAAGATCAAGGAGATCCGCGAGCCGTGGATCAAGGGCGAAATCGTGGCGCCGCAGACCTACGTCGGGCCGCTGATTCAGCTCATTAACCAGAAGCGCGGGCTGCACAAAAACCTCAGCTACATTGAGGAACGAGCGCTCATCAGTTTTGAAGCGCCGCTCGCCAACCTGCTTACCGACTTTTACGACCAGCTCAAAAGCCTGACGTCCGGCTACGGCTCGTTCAATTACGAGCTGGCCGACTATCGCGCCGAAGACCTGGTGAAGCTGGACTTTTACGTGGCCGGCGAACGTGTGGATAGTTTGAGCATCATGGTGCACCGCACCGAGGCCGACCGCCTGGGCCGCGAGATCGTCGAGAAATTAAAAGAAGTGATCCCGCGTCAGCAATTCGCCGTGAGCCTGCAAGCGGCCATCGGCGGCAAGTTCATCGCCCGTGAGGACATTTCGGCGTTCCGTAAAGATGTGACGATCGGCCTGTACGGCGGCGATGTGTCGCGCAAGAAAAAGGTGCTGGCCAAGCAGGCCAAAGGCAAGAAGCGGCTGAAGCGCTTTGGCAAGGTTGACATCCCGGCCGAAGCCTTTACGGTGATGCTGAAGCGCGATTAGTATACCGATTTAGCGGAAGGCGCCGGTCGTGCCCTTTAGCTGGAAGTAGTCCCAGTAGCAGTGCTCGGCAGCGCCGGTGGTAGTGTAGCAGGACAGGGCGGGCGATACTCGGTTGGTCGAGTCAACGGTTTTGTTGGAAACGGTTGTGAAAGTACCGTTGATGCCATAGTCAACAACGGAGGTATTGGTGCCGGTGGCGCGCACGCGAATTTCCAAACGGTACCAGGTATTGGCTGCGAAGATTGCACCGGACGCGGCGCAGGTAACGGTAGTGCCGTCGCCATAGCAAAAACGCCATTTATTGCTCAGCGATGGGTCGATCTCCCACCAGACGCCGGACAGTGGTTGAGCGGTGCCCGTGGTTTCGGAATGCATGCCGATGCGTATGACCTGATTGTTGATATCGCCAATGGCGACCGCCGTTTTTATGGTGTCGGACTTTTGCAGGAGCATCGATCCGCCGCTGGAGGCGAGCGTGAGAGTGGTGCCTTGGTTGGCGACCGCCGGCGTCTGCAGGTCTAGTACGCCCGGCCGGTCGGCAACCGGTGTGGGCGTGGATGGGTTAAAGCTGAGGCTGCCATTGGCGCCAATGGCCTGCGCCATCCAGCCCAGGGTACTTATGGGGTTGGACAGCGATGTTTGGCCGCCCATGAATTCATCATATAAGTTAAATGCGCTATCGACTTCTAAGTCGGCACACGGCTCCCAGACGGCATCGCGGTAGCAGCGGAACATAAACTGCGAACGATTGTAATACGTGCCGCCTTCCGCGCCGCCGGGATCGCCGGCAGTGGTTCTGTTGCCTAGTACCAATATCTCGCCCGTGACATCGCCGCCAACAGTACCAATAACCAATTGGTCTGAGGTGGTGTCGGCAGTGAGCAGCGCCGTACCGTTCGGATCCTGGATGCTGAATGCCGTGGCGGACGCGACCGCATCGCGGAAGACGTTTGCTCCGTTAAACAATTGCGATGTACTGCGCTTGGCGATGTCCGCATTATTGGCCAGGTCTGACGAGGCGATCTGTACGCCGTTCACCTGGTACCGCGACGGGGGCGGATTGGGCTGGAAGACAACGTCGACCCAGTAGTTGAGGCCGTTAAAGGCGCCCGTGGGGAACGTGGGTGCGGCGCTGTATTTGAATACGCCATCGCCTCCGTCAGAGCCATCCTGCAGGGCATGCAGTGTGCCGCTGTCGTGGCCGCTGCTAGTGAAATAATGGTCATCGTGAGCATACTGGCCAACGTCGGTATGATAGGAAACGACGTAGGTAGTGTCGGCGGCAATTGCCACGGGCGAGGGCAGAGTCATTTCCTGCCAGCCGCTGGCTGTTTCTCCGCTAAAAGTAACCGATCCCAGCGACGTACCGTTACTTGTCCAGATGTGCGCAATGTGCGTGCCGGTGTTGGTTGGCCCTTTGTAAAAACGAATTTTTGTAATAAAGCCGCTTACGTCGGCGTGGATCTTTACGCCCACTTCGACTGCGTTGTGGTCGCCGAGGTCGTCAGGATTAGTTGGCGTGGGGTTCTCCGGCCATAGCGATTCGGTCGGTTGCGTTTCTGAGGTTACCGTGATCAGGTTAAAATTGCCGTCCACGCTGCCGCCCGACCCAGTGTCGGTAAACACCGAGTTGCCCAGCGCCTGTGCGCCGTTAAACTTGGGCAGCCTGCCGGCAGTACCGCCGGTAGCGCTGAGCGCCGTGCCGCCCCCCGCGCCCAAAACATTCGTAATGTTGGTGGTGTTTTGCACCGATGATCCGCCCAGCGATACAAATTGCGTTCCGTTGTAAAGCAGCATCTGGTTGCTGGTCTTGTCGTAGTAAAACTGACCGGCGCTCGGCGCCACGGGCTGCGCTGAGGGCGTGAGTGTCACGGAGTTGCTGACCACGAGTTTGCCATTGACGTTCAGGGTCGGCGCCGAGGCAAGCGTGATCGGCAGAGTTCTGGTGACGGCGCCCAGCGGCAAGTGCACGTCGCTGAACGCACCCGACCGCACCGGTGTATTGCGACCGGCGCGATGGATGACAATAAACAGTACCGACGAAGCAATCAAAAACAGGAGCAGCCCCAAGCCGACGCGCATGAGCAGCGTACGCCGCGAAGCTTTGCGCTGCTCCCGTTCCACTAGAGTCGGATCAAAGTCGATAGTCGGCGACGAGCGGGCATCTTGTTCGAGACTGCCCAGGCTGTTATCTTCCAGCGAGCCGGTCACCTCGGCCGGTGTAGGCAGTCGCAAGATACCATCAAAAGACCCGCTTGTTCCAGAAGGAGCACCGGGAGACTGCAATGGACGCGACTGCTCTGTCCCCTCGTTGTTCATTTTTTCTCACATGTTTATTTAAGGCGCTTTACTACATTTTACAACAGCGAGCCAAAAGAGGTCAATAACTTAAGCGGTAAGAATAATATAGCTGGCAAGGAGTACCAGCCCTAAAATGAGCACCACGGCAAAGCCAATCTGGACGATCCCCCGCCGGATAGCGCCAGCCGCCAAGGGGTTGCGGCCGATGGAGATGAGGCCGGAGCGCACGGCCGTGTACAGCAGGGCGGCCGTACTCACCACGGCCATCAACAGCAAGATGGTACAAACCAAAATGCGCACCAGCGACACTGGGCGCCCAGCGATGCCATCGGCAAAGCCCTGGATAATGGGCGGCACAAAGCCGCTGGTCGGTGCCTGGTAGAACGACACGCCGATCTGAAGCGACACGCGGCCCAAGTGTACCGTGCGGGATTGGCCTTTGCTGTCGGTAACGCTTTGGGTGACGGCGCTGGCGGTGTTGAGGTCTCCTTGCGCGGTGCCGACCACTTGGTCGCTGGCGGTTGCCAGCATGCCCACGCCGGCAATGGGCGAGGCGGTGATTTTATCGCCGGCATGAATGGCGCCGTTGATATCGCTCACGAGCACCTGCGCCATGCCGCTAATCACCACTTGCGTTTTGGTCGCGCCGTCAGAGAGTGCTACGAGCGGTTCGCTGCCGACCACGCCTACCAGCCGGTTGGCTGAGTGGGCCGTGGCGAGCTGTACGGTGTTGGAGTTATCCGTTTTGGTGCTGACGAGTGCGCCAGCCACAAAATCGCTCGTCGTGCCGTCAATGGCAAACCCTTGGGCAATTGCGGCACTCGTGTTCTGAGCGGCCAGAACTTGCGCCGGCAAAAAAAGGCTGAACCAGAGGCTCGCGAGAAGCAGCAGAAAACGGAGTGGGCGAGTGAGGCTATTCATAAAACGGAACTTGCTTATCCTTAAAAGTATAGCATTTGCTCATCTTTTCGCCGCTAACATCCGGCGCTTTACCGCTCCGCTTTTGCCAGCTACACTGCATGCATGCACGATCAGCCTTACCAGCCAGCCGCCGGCGTTCTGCGGCATGTACAACAGATTGATTTCGTGGCCGTCGTGGGTCCGACCGCAGTTGGCAAAACGACGCTGATAGATGCGGCAGTAGCACGCGAACCGCGGTTGGCCGTGCTTTTGACGAGCGTTAGCCGCGGCCTGCGTCCGGGCGAGCGCGATGGCATCGATGGTCATTTTTTGAGCAAGCACGCCATGGACCACCGCGTTGCCGCCGGCGAGTACGTAACCGCCGTGCACGGCGCCAGCGGCGATTGGTACGCCACCGCGCCCGAAGATTACCACGCCGGCAAAACCGCAGTCATGGCCGTAATGGCCCATGCCATGCCTATGTTTCGCCGGCTGCCGTTTCGCAGTATCCGCAGCGTGTTTATTTTGCCGCCGAGTTATGAGGTGTGGCAAGAGCGTTTGCACCAGCACCAGTTTCAGCCAGAAGATCTCCGCCGCCGGCTCGTAGAAGCCGAGGGCTCGCTGGTTTTCGGCCTAGAGGACGAAGCCACGCATTTTGTGCTGAACGAAACCATCGAACTGGGCGCCGCAGATCTGGCCGCGCTGGCCTTGGGGCGGCCGCTGTCGCCGCGCCTCCAGGCCGACCAATCGCGGAGCCGGGAACTAGCCGCCGAACTGCTTGAGCACCTCAGGCGTTCGCTTGCAGCTGCTTCAAATCATTGATAATTTCGCCGGCATGCTTAGCCGCGTCGACGTCTTCGTACACTTTTGCGACCTCGCCGGCCGGGCTGATGATAAACGTCATGCGCAGCGTACCATGCGGACCGCCTTTGGCGCCGTAGGCGGCAATCGTTTTCTGCTCCGGGTCGCTCAGCAGCGGAAAGTTTAAGTTATGGTGCTTAGCGAATTGCTTGTGGCTCTCGACCGAATCTTTGCTAATGCCCACCACCTGAGCGTCGCCGAGTTCGCCAATTGCGCCGTGCGCGTCGCGGAAATTGCACGCCTCATCGGTGCAATCCGACGTTTCGTCTTCTAGGTAAAAGTACAACACGAGCCACTTGCCGGCGAAATCTTTTAATGACCGCGTCGCTCCCGTTTGATCCGGCAACGAAAAATCTGGTGCCTGCATACCCACTCCTTTGCTTAACAGGTAAATTATACTGGAAAATTGAGCGGAGTTGTGTATAGTAAGCACATGGAATTAGACGACGCCCTCAAACACAAAGTTACCGCGTATAAACCGTCGCCGCGCGTAGTAGACCTGCTCAACAGCACCCCAGTAGTGCTGCTGGTGGCCATTTCTGGCGGCGGCAAAGACACCATCAAGCGCCGCCTACTGGGGACCGGCCGCTATCATCATATTATTTCGTTCACCACTCGCCCGCCGCGCGCCGAGAACGGCGTCATGGAGCAGGACGGTATCGACTATCACTTTATCGACCTCGCCGCCGCTAATCGCAAGCTCGACGAAGGCAGCTACATCGAGGCCGACATTTATGCCGGTAACGTCTACGGCACCGGCGCCGAAGACATCGAAGCCGCTCGGGCGGGCCAAAAGATCGCCATTACCGACATGACCATCGAAGGCGCCCTGCACTACCTGCAACTAGCACCGTCCGTAAAGGCGGTGTTTTTACTGCCGCCCAATTTCGAAATTTGGATGCAGCGCCTGGGTTCCCGCTACGAGGGCCAGCTCAAGCCCGAAGAAAAACGCCTGCGCCTGCAAGAAGCCGTCGACGAAATTCAGCAAGCCGTGGCCGCCGACAACATGTACATTGTGGTGAACGACGACCTGCAGGAAACCATCGAGCTGGTCGACCAAATCGCCCAGAACGAAGCGGTGCCGCCGCACTACCACAAGGCCCTGGCCGTGGCCCAGCACCTGCAAGAACGGCTGGAAGACGAACTGAAACAGCCAGCTTAGCACTCTTGACGAGCGAGTGCTAACATTCTACTATTAAGGTATTATGACGGACCGCCAGCAACAGATTTTGCGTTCCATTGTGGAGCAGTACGCCGAGGTAGCCAGCCCGGTGGGCTCAAGCTTGATGGCCAAAGCCTTTGGCGTTAGCAGCGCGACGATTCGCGCCGAGATGGCCGAGTTGGAGCGCCTGGGCTTTATCATGCAGCCGCACACCAGCGCCGGCCGCGTGCCCACCGACAAGGGCTACCGATTTTACGTAAACAGTCTGGCCGAAGAGCACGAAACCACGCCCCAGCGCGGCGAGCGCGCCATGGCCGCCCGGCTGCAAGACGCTGGCATGCCGGAGCGCACCATCCGCAACGCCGTCGACACTCTGGTAGAGCTGACGCACAACCTGGGCCTGGCCACCATCGGCAACCAACTGTACATGAGCGGCCTGGGCAACCTGTTTGGCCAGCCGGAGTTTATGCACCCGGCGCAAGTCCAGCAAGTAGCGCAGTTGCTCGACAACCTCGAGCCGTGGCTGCGCGAAGCCGCGCCCAACGAGCCGCTGAACGTTTACATCGGTCGCGAGAATCCTATTGGCCGCACCGCCGGCTGCACGCTTATTATCAGCCGCTTTCACAGTCCGTATTCCGACCGCAGCTACATCGGCGTGCTCGGCCCCACGCGCCAGAACTACCGTGACGTAACCACGCTGGTGCGCCACACCGGCCAAGCCCTTGAGGAGGTGCTATGACCAAACCAACCGTTGCTGAATTGCAGCAGCAAATAGATGACCTAACCGCCGCGCTGCAGCGCGAGCGCGCTGACGCCACCAATATTCGCCGTCGCCACGACGAGCAAATTGCCAGTTTGCGCACCAGCGTAAAGGCGACCGTGGTGCGCGATTTGCTGCCAGTCATCGACAACTTTGAGCGCGCGCTCAAGCACGTACCGCAGGAACTGGCGGGCAACGAGTACGTCAAAGGCATCCAGAGCATCGTCAAGCAATTCGAGAAAACCCTGGCCGAACTGGGCGTGGAGCGCATTAAGACCGTCGGCGAGCCGTTCGACCCGCATCTGCACGAAGCCGTCAGCATGGAAGAAGGCGACGGCGAGCAGGAAGTGGTGAGCGAAGAGCTGCAGCCCGGCTACAAATTGGGCGATGACGTTATCCGCCACGCCATGGTGCGAGTAAAGGGCTAGCCATGGAAGCGGCCCAGAGCCCAAACGTACTGGCGCGACTTCGCGACTGCGCGCTGCGCGCCGGGTCGGCCATTTTAGATGGTTTTGCCCGGATGGGCGACGACTATTACGTTCGGGTAGAGCCCGCCGATCCCGTCGACGCCTCGATGCAGCGGTTTACCGAACAAATCAAACGCACTTAAACTTAGCCGGCCGGGCTTACCGGCGCTGCTCCGCCTGGAGGGCCGTTCACATACGGGTCAAGAATTTGATGTTCGCGGGCGTCAAACTGCGCGGGGTCAACCGCTCCAGCAGCCAGTAAGCCAAGCGTTGCCTCCACGCAGGCTTGGGATGCTCGCCATGTTTCTGCCGTCGCGTTGCGGTACGGGCAGCCAAGCGCACTCCGGGCGATCTGTGCGGCGCCGATGACGCCCACCGTCGCGGCCAGCTCCGCTTTCCTGAACATGCCGGCTCCTGCAGACTGTTGCGTCCATTCCGCGCCTCTAATAGCGCGCAAAGGGCAGCGTTGATCGCATTGGTTTAGTTCAACAGGCATACAGATAGTTTGCGGCGCGCCGACCCGGCAAGCAGCAGCATATTTCACAATTTCATACAAACTTTACTATTGGCACTCTTGACAGTTGAGTGCCAATTTTTCTATGATAGAGTAGTATTAGCACTCGAACAGTCTATTTGCTAACGAAAGGACAGATATGGGTAAAATCATTGGTATCGACCTTGGCACGACGAACTCGGCCATGGCGGTCATGCAATCTGGCAAGCCGGAGATCATTGCCAACTCTGAGGGCAATCGCACGACCCCGAGCGTGGTAGCCGTGAACAAGAACGGCGAACGCCTGGTAGGTCAGGTAGCGCGCCGCCAGCAGGTTACCAACTCCAAGAACACAATTTATGAGGTGAAGCGTCTGATCGGCCGCCGCTGGGAAGACCAGGAAGTCCAAAAGGACCTCAAGCTGATGGGCTACGAGATTGTGAAGAGCGGCTCAACCGGCGTTAAGGTCAAAATGGCCGACAAAGAGTACAGCCCCGAGGAAATCAGCGCCATGATCTTGGGCAAGCTGAAGGCTGACGCCGAAAGCTTCTTGGGCGAGCCGGTCACTGAAGCCGTCATTACCGTACCGGCCTACTTCGACGACAGTCAGCGCCAAGCCACCAAAGACGCCGGCAAGATCGCCGGCCTGGAAGTAAAGCGCATCATCAACGAGCCGACCGCCGCGGCTCTAGCCTACGGCCTAGACAAAGGCAACAATAAAGACGAAAAGATCGCTGTGTACGACCTGGGCGGCGGTACCTTCGATGTCTCCATTTTGGAACTGGGAGACGGCGTGTTCGAAGTAAAGAGCACCAATGGTGACACGCACTTGGGCGGCGCTGACTTCGACCGCGTGTTGGTCAACTACTTTGTGGATGAGTTCAAGAAAGAGCATGGTATTAGTCTGGAAGACGACAAGGCCGCCATGCAGCGCTTGCGTGACGAAGCCGAAAAGGCCAAGATTGAGCTTTCTACCGCTCAAGAAGTAGACATCAACCTGCCCTTCCTGACCGCCGACGCCGAAGGTCCCAAGCATTTCGAGCACAAGTTGTCCCGCGCTAAGCTGGAGCAGCTGGTTGCCGACCTGATCGCCAAGACGGCTGGGCCGTGCGAGAAAGCCTTGCAGGACGCTGGCTTGAGCGCCTCCGACATCGACGCCGTGGTGCTGGTGGGCGGTATGACCCGCATGCCGGCCGTACAGGAAAAGGTCAAGGAAATCTTTGGCAAGGACCCCATGAAGGGCGTTAACCCCGACGAAGTGGTGGCCGTGGGCGCAGCCATTCAGGGCGGCGTGCTGCAAGGCGACGTCAAGGACGTGCTGCTGCTGGACGTGACTCCGCTGTCGCTGGGCATCGAGACCATGGGCGGCGTTATGACCAAGCTCATTGAGCGCAACACCACCATTCCGACCAGTAAATCAGAGGTCTTTAGTACTGCCGCCGACAACCAGCCGCAAGTAGAAGTGCACGTGTTGCAGGGCGAGCGCGGCATGAGCGGCGACAACAAGAGCCTGGGCCGCTTCATTCTGGACGGCATTCCCCCCGCGCCGCGCGGCGTGCCGCAAATCGAAGTCACCTTTAACATCGACGCCAACGGCATCCTGAACGTGACCGCCAAAGACAAGGGCACCGGCAAGGAGCAGAGCATTACCATCACCGGCTCTGGCAACCTCGACAAAACCGACGTCGAAAAGATGGCTAAAGAGGCCGAGGCCCACGCCGAAGAAGACAAGAAAAAGCGCGACGCTGTCGAGGCCCGCAACACGCTCGACAACGTCATCTACCAGGCTGAAAAGCTGAAGAACGACAACAAGGACAAGATCAGCGAAGACGACATGAAGACCTTGGACGAAGCCGTCGAGGCCGCCAAGAAAGTTGGCGCCGACGACAAGGCCGACAAAGACGCGCTGGAAGCAGCGGTCAAGGCCCTGAACGACAAGCTCATGCCCATCGGCGCCAAGATGTACGAAGCGGCCGCCAAAGACGATAAGGCCGCTGACGCCAAAGCCGAAGACGGCGAGGGCGACAAAAAGGACGGCGCCGTCGAAGGCGAAGTCGTTGACGAAGACGACAAGAAAGAGAAGTAGCACTCCCGCCTCGGCTGGACAAACACCTCCGGCCGGGCGACAATAACACTATGTTTGGTTTCAAACGAAAAACTCCGGCAGCAGACAAGCTCAGCGTGCAAGTGCACGTCGTGGGCAGTGCCGAAGCGTTTGGCCTGTGCGAGAAAATCTGGGCCGAAAATCAGCGCACGCTGCGCCAAGACCCGGCAACCCGCAAAGAGTTCCTGCATTTTGCCTACGCCAACCCAAAGTGCGTGGTGTGGCTGCAGCGGGACCCCGGCCGGCACCAGCTGTACGAACTGGTGGTGCACTGGGCGGCCGATGATATGTATGAAGTTTATGTGGTGCTCAACACGCCGCAGCCGGACGGCGACGACACCCGCGCCAAGCAACTGCTAAACAGCGTGCTCAGCACCCCGTCCATTGTATTAAGCACCGGCAAGTAGGAGGAGAAGCTATGACAGAAGGATTTTCAGTAGAAGGCGGTCAGCGCGGACCCGCTGAAGTCCCCGTTCCAGGTTCGGAGTTATCGCCTGCCTCGGCGGAGATAAATGGACAAGCCCGCGTGTTATTTGAAGAGATGGATGGCTGGTTCCGAGGGTCTCTGACCCCGGCTGAGCTGACGCAGGCGTACGTTATGAAGTCGACGGTAGTACCGGGCGGGTCGGTAGCCTGGATGGGTATCCGTGCAGATGCTCATGGCGAGCTGAGTGACGTGGTTATCCAAGCGCACACTTCCGCCCCGGACCAGACCCAGGCTCCGAAATCTGTGCGGCGCCGTGACTTTGAGATCCAAGAAGGCGGAGCGGCAGCGGGCTACCAGACAATCCAGCGTCCCGAGAACTACTCCATGGGTTCGGCTCACTGGACAGAGCAGGCCGGCTCGAGTGAAACCCTTACCAGAGGCCTGCAGTTTGCGTACGAGTCTGCCACTCAGCCAAGCGGCGAAACCGTGAGCCCTCCAATAACCGTGCAGCGCGGCCACGAGGATGCCGACCCTAATATCACCGAAGCCGAGCTGGCGATGCTCGAGCAAGTAGCCAGCGGCGTACCCGCCTCCCTGACCGGTGTTGACATCACCCGTGAGGATGTTGCACAGCCAGGCGGTACTCCCGGTGAAGAGATGCCGCAGTAGCAATGGCGAAGCGTGATTATTACGAAGTCCTAGGAGTGGGCAAGGACGCGAGTGCCGACGAGATCAAAAAGGCATTTCGCCGGTTAGCCGTGCAACACCACCCGGATAAAGAGGGCGGCGACGAGACCAAGTTCAAGGAAATTAACGAGGCCTACGAAGTTCTGAAGGATCCCAGCAAGCGCCAGCGTTACGACCAGTTTGGTCATGCCGGCGTGGGCGGGGCGAGCGAAGCGGGCGGCAATCCGTTCGGCGGCGGCTTTGGCGGATTCAACGGCCAGAACGTTAACTTTGACTTCGGCGATCTTGGTTTGGGCGACATCTTTGGTAGTTTTTTTGGCGGCGGCAACCAGCGCAATCAGGGTCCGCGCCGCGGCCGCGACGTCGAGGCCAAAATTGAAATTTCCTTTGAAGACGCCGTGTTTGGCACCGAAGAAGAACTGCACCTAAACATCGACGACACATGCGAGCATTGCAAAGGCACCACCGTCGAGCCCGGCCACGAGCTAAAGACCTGTCCGACCTGCAATGGCGCCGGCCAAGTAGTGCAAGTTATGCGCACCATCTTCGGCAACATCCAGCAGGCGAATATTTGCCCAACTTGTAAGGGCGCCGGCAAGATTCCAGAAAAGGTCTGCACCGTATGCCATGGCAAGGGCACCCAAAAGCGTACGCAAAAAATTGCCTTACGAGTGCCGGCTGGCATCGACGATGGCTCGGTCATCCGGTTGCGCGAACACGGCGAAGCTGCGGCCAACGCGCCAAAAGGCGATCTGTACGTCAACGTACGAGTCAAGCCGCACAAGCAGTTCACCCGCGAAGGCGACCTTATTTTGAGCGAGGAGCACGTCGGCATGGTTGACGCGGCTCTGGGGACCGAGCTCGACGTCGCCACCGTGGACGGCCCGGTGCGCATGAAGGTGCCCGCCGGCACGCAGAGCGGCACTGACTTCAAGCTGTCGGGCCACGGCGTGCCGCACTTGCGCAACGAGGACACGCGCGGGGCGCACATCGTGACCATTGTGGTCGACACGCCCACCAAATTAAGCAAGCACCAGCGCGAGCTGCTCGAAAACTTCCATGACGAGCCAAAAAAAGGTTTCTTCAGATGAAGCCCCAGCTCCCGGTGACCATTGCGCTGATCATCGCCGAGTTTGATAAACGAGGAGTGCACTGGGAGCTGACCGACAGCGGCTCGCCGTCGCTGTTTATGCAGTTTGCCGACCCGACTGGCCGCGTGCGCTATCTGCGTGCCAGCCTGAGCGACACGAGTAGCGCTATCGGCCTGCAGATCGCTGACGATAAGCTGATGTCGGCCGCGGTTGCCAAGCGCTTGGGCTTGCGTACACCGGAGACAGTGGTGTATCAATCTTTCGATAAAGCCGCGGACTTTGCCCGCCGCTACGGCCAGGTGGTGGTCAAACCGCTCGATAGCGCGCACGGCAACGGCGTAACCGTGGGCGTTACCGCCGAGTCGTTGGAAGCCGCCATCGCAAACGCCCGGCAGTTTTCTAAAACCGTTGTGCTGCAACAACAAGTTGGCGGCCGCGATGTGCGCCTGCTGTTTATCGGTGGCAAACTGGCTGCTGCCGCTCAGCGTACACCGGCCAGTGTAACCGGCGACGGCACGCATACCGTGCAAGAGCTCATCACCGAAACGAACGCCAGCCCCGACCGCGGCGAAAAGTACCAGAAAAAATATAATCGTATTCCCGAAAAGGCTGCGCAGTTGTTCCTGGGCGACAAATTCACCAGTGTTCCGGCCGCGGGCGAAACCGTGCAAGTAGTCGGCACGGCCAACGGCGGCACCGGCGGCACGGCTGCCGACAGTACCGACACCGTGGCGAGCGATCTCGTCGATGCCGGCCGCAAACTGGTGAACGAGCTGCGCCTGGGGGTCTGCGGCGTTGACTTTATCGCGAGCGAGAGCGGTGCGTATTTCATCGAGCTCAATACCGCGCCCGGCTTTCGGATGCATCACTATCCGCACGAGGGTCAGCCGCGTAACGTCGCCGCTCAGTTCGTTGATTTTGTGCTTTCGGGCAAGGAGTTCCCATGGTAACAAAAAATGTACTGCTTCTTTTTTCGCGGGCCAGCACAGAGAGCGGCAATGCCGATCCGGCGCGTTTGAGCCAGCTGCTCACGAATAGCGGCGCTGGCACAACCGCCGCGCACGCCTGCTTTGAGGACCTGTTGTTCTACCTGGACGAGCACGACGCCGAGGTTATCGACACGGCCAACAACCGTCCCCTCGCCGCCTACAACGCCATTTATTTCCGCTACTGGGGAGATGCCCCGGTGCAGGGTCCGGCACTCGCGGCCGCTCGTTTTTGCAAGCTCAAGGGCATCCCGTTCGTGGACAGCGAAGTGCTGCGCACCGGGTCGTTCAACAAAATTACGCAGTATATGAATTTGCATGAGGCTGGCGTGCCGTTCCCCAAGACGCTAGTTGGCCCAGCCGCGCAACTGTTGCAGACGTACGCCGGGCGCGGTTTTGCCTTCCCGCTGGTCTTGAAGAACGCCAGCGGCACACGCGGCCAGGATAACTACGTGGTGCAAGATGAAACAGAGCTGCAGGACGTGCTCCACAAAAACCCGCAGCTGACATTTGTGCTGCAATCGTTTATCCCTAACGACGGCGACTGCCGCGTGGTGGTGATGGGCGACAGCGTGACGCTGGTCATTAAGCGTACGGCGCAGCGCGGCTCGCACCTCAACAATACCTCGCAAGGCGGCGCAGCCGAGCTGCTGCCGGTGGGCGATTTGCCCCAAGAAGTCCGTGATTTGTCGGTGCGCGCCGCCCAATTTTTCGGCCGTCAAGTAGCCGGTGTCGACATGGTGCAGTCTAAAGCTGACGGCCGCTGGTACTGTTTTGAGGTAAACCGCGCCCCGCAGATTGAACATGCCTCGTTCGAGCAGGAAAAAGCCAAACTACTGGCCGAGTACTTGCGCGACCTGACAAAATAGTATTTTTATGTTATTATTGCGCTAATTATGCCAATGCCCGAAGTTATTTCTGAAGCTGCGGTGGTAGGACCGGCTCTTGAGGCAATTGCCATAGCCGGTCAGGATCCACGCGTACAAGATCAACTTGCCGCACGGAGTGCTGCCCGTTGGTTGCAAACCGAAGATGTCCGAGAGCTGCGCGTTACCTCGGTACATGCGCCGCAACTCCCCGACGACGAAGTTCGCGAGCTATATGAGCGCGTGGCCGAGGCCGAGGCTCTTGTGGTTGGCTCACGCCGCCGTCTGGCCGATTATGCCGAGGGCACCGCTCCCTGGGACGACAAGCTACTGGTTGTGAATTCTCCCGGCACGGTACTGCTTGAGGCTCAGCACGCCACTGATCCCGTCCGTAAAGAAAGCGGCGAGCGGGAAGGCGCTGACCACGGCACCGGTGGCCTGGGTCTCGTATTGGCCGAGGATCTGGGCGGTCGCATCATTGTGCCGCGCGGCCGGCAGCTAGGCAATGCCAACGTTGACCCCGAACATCCCGTCAAGACCGAACTCCTAAGGCCTGCCGGCCAAGGGCAGGCCTTCGATCGCTTTTTTGCCGTGCACGGCTGTTATCCAGGCAAGGTGACTAGCTTGTGGGATATCACTGAAGTCCATGGCGTCATTGGGCTTGGCAGGAATGCAACCGAGGCTGACTTTGAGCGCGCCGAACGCGTTGCGCGTGCGGCCAAGTCGGGGCTTGGGCTGAGGGTGCTGATTGGTAACGTCACGCCACATCTCAATTTTCAAAAGGACCCAAACTGGGACGGCGTTTCTTTCCGCGACAGCACCGACGAGCTGAAAACAAATAAAGCCGGCGCGGTAGCAGCGCCCCGCTTGGCTTCGACCATGCCAGCGAGCACAGTGACCTTCGTGCGCGAGCGTCTGGGCATCGAAGCCAGCCAGGTGGAATTGTCACGCTCGCTGCGCCTGATGCCCCGCGATACCTACCGCCGCCGCGACCCTAGTGCCGAAGCATACGGCGTCTATCTAGGCTACCAGCTATGTCGGCTGGCCATCGAAACGCGGTAGCATGCTCATTACAAACAACGTGTTGCGGTGCTCGGACGCTTCGAACGTCTTTTTGGCCTGCTTTTGAGCGAACGTATTATGCGTGTCTACGATGAACGTACCCTCAGGGCTGACCGACTGGGCGCACTCCTTGTGAATGACGTCTCGAAGCTTGGTTTTGTAACCGATCAGCTCGCAGCTCACTAAAAATTCCAGTTTGGTGTCCAGGCTCATGTTGTCGAGCCGCGACTCGCTTATTGTCTCTAGCCGTCTAAGCATTTTGCGATAGACGGGCAGGGTTTGCTTGGGCACTTCGCGGGCGTAAAAATTGCTTTCGGCAATGACGCAGTGAGTGTAGAGATATGACAGCAGGCGCAGTTGCTCTTCGTCGGCAGTGTCATACCCCTCGCCAATGGCGTAGAGCTGCTGTACGTCGATGCCCGATTCATCTTGCAGCACAAAGCGGCGCAGCAAATACAGGAAGTTGACCGCCCAGGACGACAGCGCCCGTACCGCCTCCGGGTCGTCGAGCAGCGAGCGCTCCAGCTCCTCGAGTTCGATCAGCGGATAACGGCGCAGAAACACCGGCCGCGCATCAATGTTGTAGAAGACCTGCAAATGGCGCAGACGGAAGAGTTCAGCCTCCAGCCCCAGCAGGCCGGGGTAGCGGTCAAAGTACAGCTTGCGGCGGTCGTAGGCTACCATGTGCTCGGCGTGCTGCACGGCTACACCGGCGGCTTGTTCGAAGGCGGCGGTGAGCGTTTCGTCGTTCACCGGCTTGGGCACAAGCAAGGCTTTACTGGCCCTGAGCAGCTCCAGTGCCCGGGGGTCGCGGTTCCAGGCCGCCAGGCGCGCGCCCAGGTGAAAACGTTTTTCCGGCGAAAGCACGCTCGCGTGTGTAAAATAGTACGTAAGCACGTCTTGTGCGAGTTCCATGCTGACAGAATAGCACGGACGCAGTATATTGAAATACTTAAGCTAATATGGTATAGTTAAGGTAATGCAAGCACAAGCGCAAAAAACAAAAAAAGTGATCGGCAGGGCGGAAATTGTCACCCTGCCCGAGCTTGGTTCTGCCGAAGTGCCGGCGCGCATCGACACCGGCGCTAAAACATCATCTATCTGGGCTTCGCACATCCGTGAAGAAAACGGCGTGTTATATTTCAGACTGTTCGACAAACCCAGCAAGTTATATACTGGCCGGACCCACCACACGACTGAGTTCGAAAAGGTCATCGTAGCTAGCTCCATGGGTGACGAACAAGAGCGCTACAAGGTGCGGTTGCTTATTAAATTAAAGGGAAAGAAAATCCGCGGCCGCTTTACGCTGGCCGACCGTTCGGCCCAGACCTACCCGGTCCTGCTTGGCCGAAATGTGTTGCGCGGTAAATTTGTAGTTGACGTTTCTGGCGGCAAACCGTTATACCATGAGGAGCAAGAACGTTCCGCACGGTTACAGTCGAAGCTGAAGTAAGGATTTTGTTATGAGAATTGCAATTTTATCGAAAGGTGCAGCCAACTACAGCACCAAGCGGCTCAAAGAAGAGGCCGTCAACCGGGGCCACGAGGTCAAGGTTATTAACTACGCTAAGTGCTACATGACCATCGAGAAGGGCAGCCCAATCGTGTATTACAAGGGCAAGGTCCTGGAAGGCTTCGACGCGATCATTCCGCGTATTGCTCAAAGCTATACCAAGTATGGTGGCGCCGTGGTGCGCCAGTTCGAAATGCAGGATGTGTTTACGACTGCTCGGTCTATTGCCATCGACCGCTCGCGCAACAAACTGCGCGCATACCAGTTGTTGGCCAAGGCCGGCGTCGGCGTTCCCAAGACAGTGTTCGCCCGCGAGACCGCTGACCTCGAAGACGTGATTGAAAAGGCTGGCGGCGCTCCGCTGATCGTGAAGGTTGCCAAGGGCACCCACGGCAACGGCGTAGTACTGGCCGAGACCAATAAGGCCGCCAAGGCGGTAATGCAGGCCTTTTACGTAGAGGGCGTGACGTTTTTAGTGCAGGAATTTGTGAAGGAAAGCGCCGGCACCGACGTGCGCGCCATCGTGGTCGGCAGTCAGGTGGTGGCGAGCATTAAGCGCCAGAGCCTGGATGACGACTTCCGCAGCAACACCCACCAGGGCGGCGTGGGCAAAATCGTCAAGCTGACCCCCGAAGAAGAACGTACCGCCATTAAGGCCGCCAAGGCCATGGGCTTGCCGGTGTGCGCCGTAGACATGATGCGCAGCGACCGCGGCCCGCTCGTACTCGAAGTGAATTCGTCCGGCAGCATTAAGACGCCGGAGCTGATGACCAAGCGTAATATCGCAGGGAAAATCATTGAGTACATCGAACAAAACGCCAAACAGCGTAACCGCAAAGACCGCGTCGGCGCCTAAATTTTGGGCATTGGCGAGTGCCGGGCTGCTTGCCGCAGCGCTGCTGTTAGTGGTGGCCGGTGCAAGTTTGTGGCGCCGGGTGCCCAAAGCCGTGACGCTGCAGACGCCGCACGCCACCTACTACTTGCAAGTGGCGGCCGACCAGGCGGCGCAGCAAAAAGGCCTGGGCGGCCGCATGTCGCTGTCGGCCAATAGCGGCATGCTCTTTTGGTTTAATGGGCAGCAGCAGCGCTGCTTTTGGATGAAGGATATGCAGTTCCCGCTCGATATTATTTGGCTCGACAGCAACAAGCGCGTGGTGCACGAGGAGCGCGATCTGTCGCCGGCCACCTACCCGCACACCTATTGCCCGCCGGAGCCGGCGCGCTATGTGCTGGAGCTCAACGCTGGCCAGGCCCAGCGCGCCGGCATCGTTCCAGATGAAGCGCTTACGTTTTAGCGCAGCGGCTGCTACTATGAAGTCAAGATGAATCAAAATATTCTCCTGTTGGTCGCGCTGGCTGCCCCGGCTCTAGTGTTTGTGGTCATCCGGATTAATGCCAGCCTGGTGTTTTTGAGCCTATGCCTGGGTGCGGTGCTGGTGCAGTACGTAGGCAGCGAGGCGAACGACCTGCTACATCTTCTGTCGCCGCATGCCGGCGCTATCAGCAATAGTACGGTGCAGTTCTTTTTGCTGCTCGCGCCAGCGGCGGTTACCAGCGTCGTGACGATCTTTAGTGTCCACGGCCGCATCAAAAATTTTGTGAACATCCTGCCGTCTGTCGCGGCCAGCGCGTTGTTTGTGCTGTTGGCGGTCCCGGCCCTGACGCCTGGGCTCAAGCACTCGCTGCAAGGCCAAACGGCTTGGCACTACTTATCGAATGCCGAAGCGCTGGTGGTAGCCTCGGGCGCGGTAGTGTCCTTGGGCTTTTTGTGGACGCAGCGCCGCTTCTTCCAGCATCACGATAAGCGGCGTAAGTAGGCCGGCTTAGCGCGGCTGCCACTCGGGCAGGAAGTCGAAGGGATTGGGGAAGCGCTGGCTATTCTCTGGGAACGCGGCGCGGCTGGAATAGCCGATGGGTGTCTGCCCCTCCGACGGCAGCTCGCGGATAAACTGCAAGTGCAGGTGGCGCGACCAGCCGCCATTTTCATTGTGCTCAAAACCGCCGAGCGTGGCAATGTGCTGACCGGCTTTTACCGGGCCGTGCTCGGGCAATTCCTTAGAAAGGTGGCCCATAAAAATGTATACGCCCTGGAAATCCGCCGGCTTCAGGATAAGATAATGCCCGTAGCTATGCGCCTCGTCTTCAAACCCGACGCGCACAATGTCGCCGTCGCACGGCGCGCTCACCGGCTCAAGATCTTTGCTGAAAATGTCGATGCCCATGTGCAGCGTGCGGCCCTCTTTAGCAATTTGCGAGCCGGTGAGCATGGCGCTGCGATCTTCGGCATAGCGGCTCACCAGGTATCGCTCGCCAGTCTCAGTAAGCATGCGGTTGTTGAATTGCTGGCGGTTTTTGGGCAATCGCGGATTTTGGCCGTGCGCTTCGCAGTCGGCAAAAAACAGTTGGATGTTTTCTGCGGCGGGCGTATTTTTAGGAATTTCGCTGAAATCCAAAATCATAATTTTGGAACGGGTGAAAAGCTCGGGTAGCGGTTCGGTAAATGTCATAAGTAATCCTTAGTTTACAGCCGCACGTAGGAAAGTGCGAAATCGTTAAATTGGCGGGTTTCGGCCCCATCGGCGATATGGAAGTTTTGTTGCAGGATACCGAAGTCGGTGCGGTCACCTAAATCGTACGCGCTCGCATCAAAGTGGCTGAAGTGGCGGCCGTTTTCGTGGGCGGCATAGATAACACCCGGTTGGGCCAGGTTGCTTTCGCCGTAGACCACATTCACATCCTGATTCTCGGCGAGCACTCGCGCCACCAGCAGGCCGGAAGCTGTTTTGTACAGCCCGCGGCCGCGGTAATCGGCGTGGGTGCTGGCTTCGGTGATTTCTACCATGTGCATGTCGCCTAAGCCGCCAACATGCACGGTAGCGTGTTCGGCCATAGCGGTAGAAACGACGCGCTCGCCGTCGGCAACATACACGATGGTGTTATTCTGGTTCGCCAGCAGTTCGGTGACGTCCGCTTCGCTGTAGTCGAATGGCGCGTAGAGCGGGGCAAAGGCGGCGGTGAGCGCATCGGCGTCGCTCGGATTTACGCCGTGAGCGGAAAGGTTTTGGGTCTGTAATTTGTGGCTATGGCCGTTGAGGCTGCGGCCGCGCAGCGCAGCGGCACTCAGGAGCTCGCGATGATTTGCGAGATGCTCGGCACTCATTCGGCGGCCTTCCTGGTTGGCGGCGGTGTAGGCAACGACCAGGTTTGGCTCGGTGCGAGCCAAGGGCAGGGCGCCTTCCACGCCCACGCCCATATAGTCGAGCACCGCCAGCGCGCTGGCGTGCGCCACCAGGCGGATGCTCAGGCGGTCAACGCCCGCGGTCCGCTCGGCAACTTCGTGCTGCTCATGAAAAATCGTGGCAAAGCGCGCCGCGTCGGCTGGCGTGCGTACCACCTGATCGGTGTAGAACCCGCGCATACGCTGGTGCGACGTTTCGGCGGGCGGCCAAACTGCCCCGATGGAGCTGGTCTGGCCTGTTCGTTGTTCTGTCATAAAATCCTTCAAGTAATAAAAAAGCCCCGGGACCGTAGCGCGGGGCATGCATGACAAGTTAGCAGCGCTACGGCCTCAGCTTGCAGCTCTGCTTCTTCGAGTCCAACAGTACGAAGGATACGGAAATCATGTGTATATAATACATGGTTTTTTAAAAAATTGCAACCGCCAGGATCGGCGACGGTAGCCTACGCTACCGTGACGCCGGAAAGGTCGGCTTTTGTGTTTTTGAGCAACGCGTAGGTGATTTTGTCGAGCGTTGCTCCACTGAAGTCGGCCTCTTTGGGGTCGCTGTGGTGGAAGGTTACGTCACGCAGCGTGGCATTTTTAAACGAAGCTTTTTTGAGCGATGAGCGCTCAAACTTTACGCCCTCAAGCGTTTGACCATCGAATGATATGTTGCCAAGGTCGCACCCGTTGAAGCTCGTATCTTTCAAGACGGTGTTCGCAAGGGTCGCCCCGCGCAACGCGGCTGCGGTGAACTTTGTGCCCGAGAGGTCGGCACCGCTCAAATCTGTGTCCTGCAGGCTGGTAGCGGCCAAGCTGGCATTGGTGAGGTTTGACTGCTTGAAACTTGCCTTGGTGAGGTCGGCCGCACGGAACTTGGCGCCCGTCAGGTTCGAGCGGTCAAATGATGCGCCTTGGAGTGAGCTAAAGCTAAAGTCTGCACCGGACAGGTTGGAGTCGCCCAGGTCGGTTTCTCTTAGGTCGGTCATGGCAAACTTAGAAGCACTGCGCTTTGCCTGCTTCATTGTATCCTTGAAGACTTTGCGAAAACTGCCTTTGCTGTTGGATTCATCCGCGGCTTGGGCGTCTGACTTGGTATGCGGCAACTGTTCCATAATCTCCGAGACGTCGCCAAAAGAATCGATAGTCGTCTGGTATGCTTCGTTGTCGCTCATGCCCTCGCGCTTTAGATCGGCGTACTTTTCTTGCAGGTTGGTGAGCAGCTCGCGCGTGACGTCGGCCCGTGAAGGGAAGTCGCCATAAGGCGCAAACGCTCCGTCCAAAAATGCCTGTAATTTTTTTTCCATATATACCTCCTTGGTATTTAGAGTAGTTTTTCTAAAAGGCGTTTTGCGGTGTCCCAGTTTTGCTTGTTGCTTTGATACAAGTCGCGGCCGTACTCAGTAATCTGGTAATACTTGCGGCGGCCGCCCTGCGTTTCGTCGCCCCAGTAGGACGTGATGCGCCGGTCGTTCTCGAGACGCTTGAGGCTCGAGTACATGGTGGCTTCGTGCAGGTTGTAGGCTTGAGCGGTTTTCTCCTGGACCAGCTTGGTGATTTCGTAGCCATACTTGTCGCCATCCATGAGCAGGCTCAGGATGATGGTGTCGGTATGACCGCGAAGGAGATCTGAGGTTAGTTTCTTGTCGACCATAGCAGCAGTGTACGTCATATTACTATGACTGTCAAGGTATTTTATGAATCTCTATTCACCGGGGTACGTGGCTCCAATTGCAGAGTTCCAGCCCTTTTTCCTTGAGGTAGCCCTTAATTTCTGGACTACAAATAGATTGCAGCTCTTCTTCTCGCGGGCCGCTGTACGAGCTATGGCCGCGCAAATAATCGTCAGCATAGCCCACGTGGCACATTATTTCGTTATATTCGTCTGTCGCTTGGTCTATTGCTTTTTTGAGCTGGCTAACCGAAACATCACCGTTTGCATTGAAACCAAAGAATATGTCGATGAATTTGGCATAGCCAAAATCGCGGACGGGGATATGTAGTTTTTGGGCGTATGCCTCCAACGCTTCTTTGATGCCTTGGGTCGTGGTGTGTTTTTTATGGCTGTCTAGGTGATCGGGCTGCCAGCCAACGATAGCCGTAAACTGTGCAATCTGTCTTTCAAGTTCGGCTTGTACGTCATTGCCCTCTTTTGCATCAAAGTGAAGGCCAATAGACAGGTTGGGGAACTTAGTAAGTTCCTTTGCTTCGTGCGCCGCAACCGCGTCAACCATTACCGAGGTGCTGGTAACGATGCCATTCGTATGTCCTTCAATGATGCCCTTGTTGACGCCAGGGCTATAGCCAAAATCATCGGCGTTTACGATCAAATACTTCATTGTGTCAGTATAACCGTTCTGTTTACTAACGAAAACGCCGCTATGCGGCGGCGCAGGGATCATAGTGGAGGGCCCACTGGGATTCGAACCCAGGACACGAGGCTTAAAAGGCCTCTGCTCTAACCGACTGAGCTATGGGCCCAAAGATTTGGGCGTAACAGGGTAAATTATCTCTTTTTTCTCTGAAAAAGTCAATGAGGGGATCCCCGGTGTTTGCTATGATAAGGCGTATGAGCAAACGAATCGTGCGCGCCGACGACGCCAACAAAATTGCCGAGCATGGCGTATCGCTATTTTCGGAATACGACTTGCCGTTTTCGACGTTTGCCGTTGGTGTTTCTGAGATCAACGGCCGTTACCCGCAGGCCGGATTCGATGTAGATGACGACGTGGAGCAGGTTTGGTATGTGGTCGAGGGCAGCGCCCGGATCACGCTTGGGGAGGACCAAACAGAAATTGGCACCGGCGACATGCTGCTCGTGGCCCGCGGCACGCCGTACATCATTGACGGCACGGTGAAATTGGTCGTGGCGAGCGGCCCGCCGTGGCACGCCGAACAGCATCGCCACATCGAAACGTTATAGATCGTTGCGGGCAAATTGGCCGGTGGTGCGCGAGCGGTCAAACAGCCGCTTAAACACGATAATCGCCACAATGGCGTAGCCGACGTTCATAACCAGCGCGATCAGCATAAAGCGCAGCTGGATGCCGGGGTGGGTGAGCGCCGCGCGTCCGGCCTCAAAGACATAGGTGGCCGGCTGCGTGTACGAAATCCATTGCAGCCAGCCCGGCAGGATGCTCACCGGGAAAAACGAGGCGGTGAGCGGCTGGAACGCGTAAATGGTGCCCCAGCTGATGGCCTGAATGTCCATGCCGTAGCGGAAGATAATGCCCAGCAGCATGATGCCGATCCACCAGGCGAACAGCGATAGGTTGACGAACGCGAGGGCTACATTAACCAGGCCAATGTGCAACAGATTAAACCCAAAGAACCAGTACGTGCTGAGCAGCAAAAAGCCGACCACTGCCAGGGTGCGGATCAGTGCCGCCAAGATGTGCGCGACCAGGTATTCGCCGATCGAGATTGGCGCGATAAAAATATTAGTGAGGTTGTGCGACCAAATGCTCCACAGGCTGCTGATGGTCATATTGTATTGGTTGATGACCACGATCTCCCACAGCAGCACGCCCAAAATAAGCGCATGGGCTGAAGTGCCGCCGCCTTCGCTGCCGACGTAATGGGTGATCAGCCCGAACAGCACCATGTTTAAAATAGGGAAGCAGAAGGTGTCGACAAAAATTTCCAGCGTCCGCTTGGTGACGAACAACTCGTGCAGGATGAGCGAGCGGATGCGGGTAAACGACATCATGCCGCCCCCTTGTCTTTGCGGGCGATGTGCAAGAAGACGTCTTCGAGGGTCGGCTTTTGGACTTCGACGTCTTTCATGCGGATATTGGCTTGGTGCAGCCCGGCGATGATGCCGGCCGTTTTTTCATTGGTGGTTTCGATAGCGGCCAAGTGCGGCTCGGTGAACTTGTAGGCAAGATTTTGCGTTTGCAGCCATGCTTCCACTGGCGCGGCCGGGCCGCTGAAGCGAACAGTCACCACCGCTTCGCGCAGCCGCTTGGTGTGGTTCTCGGGCGTGTCGCGGCTGACGATTTTGCCGTGGTCCAGAAAAATGACTTCGTCGCAAATGCGGGCAACCTCAGCCATGTTGTGGCTGGTAAATAAAATGGATAACTGGCGATCGTGGCGCAGGCGTTCGATAAGGCTGAGCGTTTTGTCGGCGATGTCCGGGTCGAGCGAGGCGGTTGGTTCGTCCATGAGGATAAGCTCGGGGTCGTTGAGCAGCGCCTTAATAAGGTTGACCCGGGTACGCTCGCCGGCCGACAGGTCGTGGTAGCGCCGGTTGGCCATGTGGGCTATCTGGAAATATTCCAGCAGCTCGGCGATTTTTTGGCGCGGCTTTTTGGCCTGGTACAAGCCGGCGTAGACTAGCAGGTTTTCTTTGACGCTGATGCGCTCCTGCAACGAGTTGTACGCCGACGCGTAGTTAATACGCTGCAAGCAGGCTTGCGGATGTTTGGCAAAGTCGGTGCCGAAATAGCGGATGGTGCCGGCCGTAGGCAGCGTCACGCCGACCAGCATTTGGATAGTCGTGCTTTTGCCGGCGCCGTTCGGCCCAAGCAGGCCCATGACTTGCCCGCGCTGAATACTAAACGAAATATGGTCCACGGCGCGGTAGGCGTCGTAGTCTTTTACGAGGTTGGTTACTTCCAGAACGGTATCGGTCATGTCTATCAATAATACGGGCAAGCTGTACTTTTGGGCAACTGGGGGTATACTCCCGGCGTGTTTGCGTTTCTACTGCGGTATCAATTTCGGCGAACGGTGCTGGTGTGCGCCGGTTGTTTGGCGCTGTTTGGCGGCATGTTGGCCGCTGAGCACTGGCCGCCTCCGGGCGGCTGGTGGCCGCTGCTAGTGCTGCCGGCAGCTTGCTTGGGTATGCGACGGCGGTCATGGCTGGCGCTGCTGACCGTGCTGCTGCTGTGCTTTGGTTTGGGATGGTGGCGAGGGTCGGTAGTGCAGAGGCAACTGGAATCATATAACGCGCTGTTTCGCCGGCCGGTGGTGCTGACCGGCCGGGCGACGATCGATGGCGTGTATGGCACGCGTTCGCAACTGACGTTTACGCTCGACCATGTGCGGCTGGTCTCGCCGCGCAAAGCTGAGCTGCCGGGGTCGCTGAGCGTGTCTGGGTTTGGCGTGCCGGCGGTGTTCCGCGGCGATACGGTGCAGGTGAGCGGCAAATTGTTTGCGACGCGCGGTAACAACCAGGCGGGAATTAGTTTTGCGTCGCTGCGGGTGCTCCGACGGCACTCATCATGGATCGATATGTTCCGTCGTCGATTTGCGGCCGGTTTGCAGTCTGCCCTGCCCGAGCCGCTTGCATCATTCGGACTGGGGCTGCTGATTGGCCAGCGCAGTACCCTGCCGCCCGACGTGGCCCATACGTTGCTGGTCGTGGGACTGACGCATATCGTGGCAGTATCCGGTTACAATTTGACTATCATGGTGAACGCCGCCCGGCGCCTTTTGGGGAGGCGCTCCAAGTATCAGACCGCTACGTCGTGCTTGCTGCTTATCGCAGGATTTTTGCTGCTGACTGGCAGCAGCCCGAGCATTGTCCGCGCCAGTATCATTAGCACGTTAAGTATATTGGCATGGTATTACGGCCGCGCGGTACCGCCGGTGACGCTGCTGCTGACGGCCGGGGCGATCAGCGCATTGGCCACTCCGCTTTACGTGTGGGGGAATGTGAGTTGGTACCTGTCGTTTTTGGCGTTCTTCGGCGTAATCGTTGTGGCGCCGGCGATCACGCGGCGGCTCTACAGCGAGCGGGAACCGAAGCTGGTGGGACAGCTGGTACTCGAAACGTTGTGCGCCGAGGCCATGACGCTGCCTTACGTCCTCCACATTTTTGGACAGATGTCGCTGGTGAGTCTGCCGGCAAATGTGCTGCTGGTAGCTCTGGTGCCGCTCGGCATGCTACTGTGCGCCGTGGCTGGCCTGGCCGGTATGCTATTGCCGGCGGCCGCCGGATGGCTGGCTTGGCCGGCCCGGTTACTGCTGACGTACATTTTGGATATGGCCAGCTTGCTGTCCCGCATACCGCACGCTTTTGTAGAGGGCATCGGTTTTTCGGCCGGCGCGCTGGCGTTGAGCTATGTCTGCGTTGGCTGGCTGCTGCTGGTGCTGCGTCGCCGCGAACGCTATAAGTCGAGCACCACCCAGGCCGGGTCGTGATCGCTACCATCACCGCCGAGGTGCGTACGCCGGTCTATGAACGCGCCGGTTTGCTTTGGCGCCAAATGCGGGCTGAGCCATATTTGGTCAAACAGGAAGTATTGGGCGGGCTTGCCGCTCGGCTTAAAACGGTCGGTCCAGACCGCAGTGGGCGGTGCCGGGTCGGCGCGGACCGGCGTTGGGCCGGTTTCGGCGGGGTTTTTGAGGCCGTTTGTAAAATTGAGGTCGCTATTATTAGTAAAAGCGTGCAGATATGGCGACGACACGTCATCGTTCATGTCGCCCAAAATAATAAACGCGCTGTTCGGCCGCAGCTGGGCGTGCACAACCTTAGCCACGGTCTCGGCTTGCAGTTGCCGGCGCAGGTTTGCTTCTTTGGTGCCCTTGATTTGGTCTTGCTGCCACGGCACGTAATGGCTTTTGAGGTGATTGCAAAACAATGTAAGCAAATGATGCGTGCGGGATTTGTCCAGTATTTGTACTTGCAAAAGGTCGCGGCTAAAGACGCGCTCGTTTGGCATCTTGGGATGCACGGCGTGCTGCCAGGTGGCGACCTCGCCAATGGGGTATTTGCTCATCACGGCAATGTCGATCAGCCGCGGGTCATTGCCCTCTACCAAAATGAGGTAGGGGTACATGCCGGGCGTTGGCAGCTCGAAGTTCACGAACGTGCGCAGCGTGTCGATGTCTTCCACCTCCTGCACAACGAGTACATCGACGTTCATGCGGGCGATGCGCTCGGCCACCAATTTACGGGCCGCCGGATCTTTGCGATGCAGTGCCACGCTCTTGTAGGCGACTTGCGCCGTATCCAGAGACTTAGTTATGGTCCGGACTTTTTCCAGGCTCACCTTGCCTTCGGACAGGCCCGGCACGTCCGCCAGCAGCTCAAAGTTGAACCGCGAAAATAAATTATTGAGGTTAAAAGTGCCCACCGTTATACTCATAATCCTATCATACCGCATTGGCCGTAACAGGGAAACCGTGATATAATACCGCCAAAGGAGCAGGCATGTCAGGACACTCAAAATGGTCTACGATTAAGCGTGAAAAGGGCGCCAAGGACGCGGCCCGCGGGGCGGTGTTTACGAAACTTGGCAACGCCATCGCCATCGCCGCCCGGGCCGGCACCGACCCCAACACCAATTTTGCGCTGCGCCTGGCCATGGACAAAGCCAAAGCCGCTAACATGCCCACGGCTAACATTGAGCGCGCCATTCAGCGCGTGGCCGACAAAAATGCCGCGCAGCTGCAAGAACTGACCTACGAAGGCTACGGGCCCGGCGGCGTCGCCATTTTGGTGGAAGTCGCCACCGACAACATCAACCGCACGTACCCGGAAGTAAAACTGGCATTTAGCAAGCACGGCGGCAATGTTGCCGAAAAAGGCGCCGTTGCCTTCCAGTTTGACCGCAGAGGTATGGTACGCGTGACGGGCAAGGGCGACGAGCTGCTGATGCAGGCCCTGGACGCCGGCGCCGAAGACGTGCAAGAAGAAGGCGACGAGAGCGTGATTTACACTGCGCCCGAAGATCTGGCCAAAGTGCGTGACGCCCTGCGCGACGCTGGCCTAGAGGTAAAAGATGCCGAGCTCACCTACGTTCCCAACACCACCGTGGAAGTCACCGACAAAGACACTGCCGGCAAAATCATGCGCCTCATGGATGCTCTGGACGATTGCGACGACGTCACCAATACGCACGTCAATTTCGACATTCCCGAAGAGCTGCTCTAGCCGGGGCTTGCTACACTTAGAGTATGAGAATCATCGGCATTGACCCTGGTACTGGCATCTTGGGTTTTGGCATTATCGAAGCCAGCGGCCCGAAGCCGCTACTGGTTGACGCCGGCGTTATCCGCACGCCCGTGCACGAAGACGACGCCATCCGCCTGCAAACCATTTACGAGGAGCTGACCGACATTATCGTGCAGACCAAGCCGCAAATTATGAGTGTGGAAAAGCTATTTTTCGCCAGGAATGTGACCACCGCTATGACAGTGGCGCAGGCTCGCGGCGTGGTACTGCTGTGCGGTCAGCAGGCCGGGCTGACACTGTTCGAGTATACGCCAATGCAAATCAAGCAGGCTATTACCGGCTACGGCAAAGCCGACAAAAAGCAGATGCAGGAGATGGTGCGCGTGTTACTCCAGCTCAACGAAGTTCCCCACCCCGATGACGCCGCCGATGCTCTGGCTGCGGCCCTGACGCACGCCGCTAATGCGCGCATGTCCTAGCGATTGTATTCCCGTAGCAAACGTGGCATCGTTATATGCATGACCGAAATGACCGTGCGACCGCCCTTCGAAGATTCGCTGCATCATCTGTGGCTGCATAGTCAATTGGAGCTGCCGCCGCAGTTTGCCAAACCAGTAAGCTTTAACGCTGGAGCGCTCATCGGCGTGCTGCTGGGCCACCGCCGCCGGTGGCATCTGGATGTTGACCGGTACTTGTCGGCCATGGGCCAGATTACCGGCGCGACCGCGACATCGCCGGAGGAGTATCGCCGCCGCATCGCGTTCGCCGGTCAGACGCTGAGCCTGGAGCAGGGGCCGCCGCAGCTTATTGTGGGTCTGGCGCGCGACGAGCGGGAGCGGATTGTTGACTGTTCGGTTGCTATCGCGCCGAGCGTGCCGCATGACGCAGCAGCGCCAGAATACATGTTGGCCCGGGTGCCGGTGGCTCTGCTGGTGGCTGACGCGGATGGCCTGCTGACCGCCGACTTTCGAACGGACGCGCGTATGCCTGAACTGCAAAACCTGGCGGTGGCAGCCGGCGCGGTGCTGCTGGACGGGGCCATGGGCCAGGGTTTCCCTGCATAGGGATCGATAGTGTGCCATAATAGCACGCATGATAGCGACACTTACCGGCGTAGTTGCCGAGAAGACCATAGATGCCGTAGTGCTGGATGTCAGCGGCGTCGGCTACGGCGTTTTGGTGGCGAGCGAAGATTACGGCCGCCTCGGCGCCGGCGATTTGGCCAAACTCTATATATATGAGCATATCCGCGAAAACGCCCACGATTTGTACGGCTTTTTGCGCACCGAAAATAAGGAGTTATTTGAGCTGCTGCTGGGCGTAACCGGCGTAGGCCCCAAGATGGCGCTGAGCGTGTTGAGCACCGGCAGCACGGCCGAAGTGCGCCAGGCGATTGCCGGCGGTGATCTCAAGTTTATCCAGCGAGCCAGCGGCGTTGGCAAGCGCGTGGCCGAGCGCATCGTGGTAGAGCTGAAAGACAAGGTCGGCCTGGAGGGCATCGACCTCAGCGCATCCGGCCTCTTGCAATCCGACCGTGCCATTACCCAAGATGAGGCCGCCGAAGCCCTCGTAACTCTCGGCTACTCGCCGCAAGACGCTAGCAAGGCGCTGGCCAACGTCGACAAAGACCTGCCCACCGAAGAGCGCATCAAGCAAGCCTTAAAGAAGTAATGCTGTTACAATAAGCATACTACGATGGCAGTTGAGCGAATTGTAAATACCAGTGTGAATGACGACGACCAGCAAGAGCAGGAGCTGGACGCTAGTTTGCGGCCGCGCGACTTCGCCAATTATATCGGGCAGGAGCGGTTGAAGAAGAATTTGCAACTGGCGATTACCGCCGCCAAAAAGCGCGGCGAGCCGCTCGACCACATTTTGCTGTATGGGCCGCCCGGCTTGGGTAAGACCACTATGGCCAGTGTTATCGCCCACGAGATGGGTGCGCAAATACGCATTACCTCCGGCCCGGCCATTGAGCGCGCCGGCGACTTGGCCAGTTTGCTGACTAACCTCGCCGACGGCGACATTCTGTTTATCGACGAAATCCATCGTCTGAATCGTACCGTGGAAGAAGTGCTGTACTCGGCCATGGAAGATTTTAAGCTGGATATTATGCTAGGCAAGGGCCCGAGCGCTCGTTCACTCCGCTTGGACCTGCCCAAATTTACCCTGATTGGCGCCACGACGCGCACCGGCAATCTGGCCGCGCCTCTGCGCGATCGCTTTGGCATGATTCACCGCCTGGAGTTCTACACGCCGGACGAAATCCGCCAGATTATTGAGCGGGCGGCAGTCATTTTAGATGTGCGGATCGCCACTGAGGCGGCGCACGAGCTGGCCCGTCGTTCGCGCCTGACGCCGCGCATCGCCAATCGGCTGTTGAGGCGCGTGCGCGACTATGCCGACGTTAACGGCGACGGTATCATCGACACGCCGCTCAGCCGCCGGGCCCTGGAGCTTTTGGAGGTGGACGAGCTGGGCCTGGACCCGGCCGACCGTATGCTGCTGTTGGCAATTATCGACAATTACCGCGGCGGCCCGGTGGGAGTGGAAACGCTGGCGGCACTGACTGCCGAAGAGCGCAGCACTATCGAGGACTTCTACGAGCCGTACCTCATGCAGATTGGCTTACTGGAGCGCACGCCGCGTGGCCGCAAAGTAACGCCAAAAACCTATACGCACTTAGGCCGGCCGCCGCAGCCCATCGACGATCAAATTAATCTGTTATAATAGGGTGAGCATGAATCCGCAGAACCCGCCGACTAACCCCGTTCCGCCGCAATACGGCGGTCAGGCGCCGCAAGGGCAGCAACCGACGAACCCGAATATGGCATACAAGCAAGAGTTTGAGCGCCCCAAAGAGCAGGGCATACATCCGATGGTGGTGCTGCAGCCGGGCGAAGTTATTGTCGCCAATATTAAGCGCCACCCGTTTGGCATTGTGTCGCTGTATGTTTCGGCGGTTGTCGGTATCGGCGTGGCCGCGGCTGTCGCCTTTATATTGTTGCCGAGCCTGCTCGACCAATACGGTGGCGGCGACGGCATGACGCTGGCTGTGGGCGGCTTGGCGGTCATTACTGTTTTGCTTTTGCTCGTGCTGGGCGTGGCCACATCAGTGTATTGGCAGAACGAGTGGGTGATTACTACCGATAGCATCACTCAAATTGTCCAAAACAGCCTGTTTGGCCGCCAAGTGTCGCAGCTGAGTATGGATAACCTTGAGGACGTCACGGTGAACCAGGACGGCATCATCCCACACTTGTTTAACTTTGGTACGCTCAAGGTCGAGACCGCCGGCGAGCGTTCTAAGTTTTTGTTCCCGTACTGCCCGAACCCCAACGATTATGCCCGCAAAATTTTGGAAATCCACGAGCACTTCCTGGAGGAGCGCCGCAACGTGCAGCAGTACGGCGGGCCGGCGACCGTGACCTACGCCAACCAAAACCCGAATCCGCAGCAACAGCAACAGTATCCGCCGCAGAACCAAAACTAATCAGAGCAATTAGTTTAGGCTTGTCTTAACGTAGGTGCCGCCGCCTTCGAGTTCGGCGGTTAATGTGTAGTGGGCGCAGGCGATGGCGCCGTTGTCACAGGCATTGCCGTCTGAGGCGGTGACTTGGTAGCTGTAGCAGTCGGCCGTGGGCGTGGCAGCAAATACGGCTTTTTTGTTTGCGGTGCAGGCGGCCGTCGCGTTATTCCAGCGCGGGTCTTGAATATCGCCATCGCTCACGTGCTTCAGGTGCTGGGCCCGCCACGCCGGGTCGTTGAGCTGGGCAAGGGTGGGGTACACTTGCGCTTCGGCGGAGTAGGCTTCGAGCTGCCGTTTGATGAGATCAACTTCTTTTTGCCGCTCGGTGTTGTTGTTTTTGGCCTGCACGCCGCTGTAAGCCAGCGACACGAACATGCCTAAGATACAGACCACCACAATGACCACCAACAGTTCAATCACCGTAAAGCCTTGGGCGCGCGCGGAACGAAATTTCATACTACTCTGATTATAACGACAAGAGTTGGGGGGTCAAGCAACCTCGGGCGAGATGGCGTGCAGGATTTCGGCAATGGTCGTCTGTCCGCGCAATGCTTTTACGAGGCCGTCCAGGGCCATTGGCACAAAACCGTCTTTGACGGCCGCGGTGTGCAAGCTGGCAAGCGTCGGTGTTTCGTTGCTTAGCAAAACCTTTTGCAGGCCTTCGGTATTTTGCAAGACTTCGGTGATGGCGCTGCGGCCGGTGTAGCCAGTGCGATCGCAGGTTTCGCAGCCAGTGCTGCTGGCCCGCCAGGCGTGGGTGATAGCGGTCGGCGAGCTGCTGAGCTGCTTGACGTCGCCGAAGATAGCTGGCGCGATGCTCTTTTCTAGCTCATGCACCCGCTTGTAGGCGCTGGCGCTGGTAATGCCGAAACGCTTGGCCAATTCCTGCTGCTCTTCCAGGCTGAGGGCGTATCGCTCGCGGCAGTTCGGACAAAGTGTACGCACCAGGCGCTGCCCAACGGCGGCCCTAAAAGCGGTAACGAGCAGGAATGGTTCGATGCCGCTGGCGCGCAGCCGCAAAACGGCTGGCACGGCGCCATCGGCATGCATGCCGCCCAGTACTAGGTGGCCAGTGCTGGCTGCGTGCACGGCGAGTTCAGCAGTGGTGCTGTCGGGTAGGTTGTCGACCATTACGATATTTGGATCTTGCTTGAGCGCGGCTTGCAGGCCGGCGAGGGCGGTCATGCCGCCGCTGAGATACGTTTGGTTGACGCCAGGCAGCCGGTGCTTGGGGTGCGTTTCGACTGTGGCAATGCTGACGAGCGGGCTATTGAGCATCTGCAGAAAACTAAAGAGCGTGCTGGTACTGCCGTGATGCCGCGGCGCGGCGACCAGCAAGAGGCCGTGCGGGTGAGCCAGCAGCGACTGCACGGCAGTGAGGCCGGTGCCCCAGAAGCCGAGCGCCTCGAGGTTCATAGGCTTGCCGCGCTCCAGCGTCAAGTGCAGCACGGCCTTTTCGCCGCCAATGACCGGCATGGTCGACACGCGGACGTCGACACGCTTGTCGTCAACCGTGAGGGTGTAGGTGCCTTCTTGCGGCATGGCGGTTTCTTCCACGCTCAGGTCGGCCAGTGTTTTTAACTGCGCCAGAATGACCGGTAGTGCCGGGCGGGGTAGTTTGTGGATACCGCGCAGGGCACCATCGATGCGATAGCGCACCAGCACGAAGCGTTCGTGCGGCTCAATATGGATGTCGCTGGCGCCGCGTTTGACGCCGTGTTCCACCAGCATGACCAGCGTTTCGGCAACCTGTTTATCGGTGAATTTTTGGGCGTTGCCCAGCAGCCGTCCAGTGAGGATATCCTTCGCACCCATTTGACCCCATTATATATGAAAAACATAAGCGTTGTCAGTAGATTGTACCGTCCCTGTAATGCTTTGCACTTGACCAAGGTGGCATAGTAGTTTTAGAGTATAATACCTACTGAAACAGGTGGAGGGATTTTAACCAACGGAGGGTCTTATGGCTGATAAGAAAAAAGGTGATGACAAAGCCGCCACTGAAGAGAAAATGATCGCCGCCGGCGCGAGTGAAGGCAAGGCCAAAGCGCTGGGCATGGCATTAGAGCAAATCGAGAAGCAGTTTGGCAAAGGGTCTATCATGAAATTGGGTGAAGGCTACGCCCAAAAGGTTGAGACCATCTCGACCGGCAGTCTGTCTTTAGATATTGCGCTGGGCGGCGGTCTGCCGAAAGGCCGCATCATTGAAATTTACGGCCCGGAAAGTTCCGGCAAGACCACGCTGACGCTGCACGCCATCGCCGAAGTACAGCGGCAAGGCGGCACGGCAGCCTTTATTGACGCCGAGCACGCCCTCGATCCGGCCTATGCCAAGCGCATCGGCGTGGATGTTGATAACTTGCTGCTGAGCCAGCCGGACAACGGCGAGCAGGCCCTGGAAATTACCGAAACATTAGTGCGCAGCAATGCGGTGGACATCATTGTGGTGGACTCCGTAGCCGCCTTGGTGCCGCGCGCCGAAATCGAAGGCGATATGGGCGATTCCCTGCCCGGCCTGCAGGCCCGCTTAATGAGCCAGGCGTTGCGCAAGCTCACCGGCGTTATTAACCGCTCGAAGGCGACAGTCGTCTTTATTAACCAGATCCGTATGAAGATCGGCGTTATGTTCGGCAACCCCGAAACAACCACCGGCGGCAACGCCCTGAAGTTCTACGCGAGCGTGCGCATGGACATCCGTCGCATCGGCCAGATTAAGCAGGGCGAGAGCGCCATTGGCAACCGCACCCGGGTGAAAGTGGTAAAGAACAAGATTGCGCCGCCGTTCCGCGAAGCAGAATTCGACATTATGTTTAACGAGGGCATCAGCAAAAGTGGTGACATTCTTGACCTGGCAGTAACACACAACATTGTAGAGAAGTCGGGCGCGTGGTTTGCCTACAACGATGCCAAGATCGGCCAGGGGCGTGAAGCCGCCAAGGCCTACCTGCAAGAGAACCCCAAGGTTATGGATGAAATTGCCGCCAAGGTCCGCGAAGCATCCGAGGCGGGCAAGGACTAACTATGGCTGCGTTTGAAATGTGGGAAGATCCAGGCTCGCAGGCGCGCTTTTGTTTTTCGCACGTTGGTGCCGATTTTACGACCGGCGTCCTTATGCTAAAGGCCGATGCCGAGCTGCCCAAGCACAACCGGCCGCAGGCTGAGGAAAATTTACTGCAAGTGAGCGGCCGCTGCCAGGTGACGCTTTTAAATGAAGACGGTGAAATAGAGGCAACGCACGACCTGACGCCCGGCACCACTTTGCGGATGAAAAAAGGCCAGTGGCACATCCACGAAAATCCATTTGCCGAACCGTCGCTGACGCTTTTTAAGGCCGACGGCGACATCACCGAAATCGTGCAGACTATGCGCCACAAGTACACTCGTGTTGACCCGGATCAGGCACAGGCGCAGCAATGAGCAGGCTATTTTTAGGCCCCGACCCTACCCTTGCCGACTTGCAGCAGTACGTTGCCGAGGCGGTGCGCGAGCGCGGCTTCGAAGATAATATTTCGCAGCGCTTTATGCTGCTACTCGAGGAGATGGGCGAGCTGGCCAAAGCCGCGCGCCCCTTGAGCGGCATGAAGTTTTCCGCCGACACGCATCGCGCCGAAATGGAAGAAGAGGCCGCCGACGTGCTCATCGTGTTCTTGGGCCTCTGCAATTTGTTAGACATCGATTTAGAGAAAGCATTCCGCGCCAAAGAAGAGCGCAACAAACAGCGCACCTGGAACAAGAAGGCGTAAAGACGCATGGGGAGCGCGCCAATCCAGATCGTAGACGAGCACGATAATCCGGTTGGCTCGGCCACCAAGGCCGAAGCGTGGGACAAGGGCCTAATCCACCGCGTGGTGCGCGTCATGGTCGAGAATGACAAGGGCGAACTGCTGTTGCAGCACCGCACGCCCACCAAAGATATTTACCCGAGTTGTTGGGACAACTCCTGTGCCGGGCATGTCGATGCCGGCGAAGATTACGACGCCGCGGTTAAACGTGAGGTCGAAGAAGAGTTGGGGTGGCCTGGCCTGCCCCTGAAACATATCGGCGACTACCGCAGCAGCCTGGTGTGGCAGGGCCACAAGTTTAACCGTTTTGTGCGAGTGTATGCGGCTCATAGCAACGAGCTGCCCACCAAACGCGAAGCTGGCAAAATTGACGGCTTCAAGTGGATGGCGCCGGCGGACGTCCGCCGCTTCATCCAGGAGCACCCCGACCAAGTCACCGACGGCCTGCGCGAAGTAATCGAAAAATTTTATACGGAGTAGCTTTGAAAATCACGGCCATCAAGCAGCAGGTCAAGCGCCAAGACCGGTACTCGGTTTTTGTAGACGGCACGTATGCGCTTTCGCTCAGTGAAGGCGCGCTGATTGAGAGCCGCTTGGCCAGCGGGCAGCAGCTGGACGCTCATCAACTGGACGCGCTGAAGCAATCCGCTGGCCTAGATAAGGCCTATGGTAATGCCCTGCGTTACGTGGCTATGCGGCCGCGCAGCGAGCGGGAGCTGAGCGATTATCTGCGCCGCAAGCAGCTCGACGAAGCCGCCAGCACGGAAATTATTGGTCGCCTGCGGGCGCTCGACTTGGTAGATGACTCGGCCTTCGCCCGGTCGTGGGTGGCGAGCCGCCGTTTGCTCAAGCACACCAGCAAGCGCCGCCTCATGCTCGAGCTCAAACAAAAGCACGTCGCCGAGGAAACGATCCGCGAGGTACTGGAGGCCGACGAAACAGACGAGCGCAGCGAGATCCGCGCCATCATAGAAAAGCGGCGCGCCCATTATGCCGACGACCAAAAACTGATGCAGTATCTGGCGCGCCAGGGCTTCGGTTTCGACGACATCAAAGCCGCGCTGGCGGCGGTAAAAGCGGAAGAGTCCGGGGAAGTTTAGGCGACGGCGTTTGCCCGGGCGGGCACTTTTTGCAAGAGGTCGCTCACCACAATCTTTTTGTTGGTTATCTCAACGATTTGCGAGCGGTCGACGCCCAAGTTGCCGCCATTAAAGCTTTTGAAGATGGATTGCGTGACGTAAATTTTTTGGATAAACATGCTTTCGGTGTCGACCGAGTAGTCGCCTACCCTGCCCAGCTTGGTGCCGCTGGCGGTTTCAACGTGCTTGCCCAGCAGCGAAAAACTGAGCTGCAACACCGGATTCAAGCGCACCAGTTCTTCGGGCTGCACCAGTTGGTCGTGGTCGTTAATGATAACGCCGCGAGGCATAACGTCACGCACATCTTGGCTCACAAGGATAAGCGTTTGACGGCTGCGGCTGTCTTGGCAGTAGAACCCTTCAATCTTCAGGTTGCCAGGGTTGATGATAGGCTCGACGGCGGTTGCTACCTCCGTACCCGTGCGGAGGCTCAGGACCGGTCGGTTGATCAGCATGCTACTCAACTGCAACATATGCCTTAGTATAACGCGAGTTGGGCGCGGCAGAAAGGGCGCCTCTGGTGCTCCAAAAACTTGGAAAAAGTGCTTGCAAGGCAGGGCAACCATGGGTACGATCTGCGACGTGAAACACATAATTTTACGATTTTGCGCTCTTGCCACCGTGCTTGTGCTGGGTTTGCCGGGCGTCACCTGGGCCGGCACTCCGCCGGCGCTTCCGCCCCTGCTTATTACCGAAGTGCAGGCCGGCAGTATGGCCAGCGCCTCCGAGGAATTTATTGAGTTGTACAACACCACGAATGTGACGCTAGACTTTAGCGCACATCCCTGGCGCCTGGAGCTGGCCAGCAGCAGCGCAGCGGCTTGGGCAACGCCCTTCCGCACCGTGCAACTCAGCGGCACATTGCCACCGGGGCAGCGGTATGTGGCCGCCAGCCAATTTACCAGCGGCGGCAAGAGTGTGCAGTACTTGCCGGCGGTGGCCCGCACTTGGTTTAGTGCCGGCATTGCCGCTTCAGCTGGGCATGTGCGGCTGTTGTATGCCACTAACCAACTATTAGCAGATGGTACCTGCGGCCTGACCGATACAGTGGTCGACGAATTAGAGTGGAGTGCGCCGCAGCAAGACGGCAGCGCGGCAACGCCGTCACTGGATGGGCGGTCGCCGTTCTTGACGCCCAAGAACGGGATGGGGGCTGGCACCAGCATGCAGCGCTTGATCGATCCGGGGTCGCACCTCCCTGTCGATACTGGTGTTGATGGCACGGATTTTGCGGTTGGTACTACGCCATCGCCAGGGGCGGATAACAATATGATTGCGGCGGCAAGTCCGCCAGTCTCGACTGCGCCTCAAACGCCGCTGCCCGCCGACGGGTGTGACCCGAACCCACCGGTTGTGCCGGGCAGCGGCACGGACGACACCGGAAATACTGGCGACGACCCGCCGCCTGGCGATAACTCGGGCGGTGGTGATCAGACGCCAACTACGCCTGGAACGAACCAGGGCCTAGCGCCGCCGCAACTGACCGAACTGCTGCCTAACCCGGCTTCGCCGCAAACCGATGCGCAGGATGAGTTCATTGAGTTATACAATCCAAACGACGCGCCGTTTGACCTGAGCGGCTATCTGCTAGAGGCGGGGACGTCGACAGTGCATAGTTATACCTTTCCGCCTGGCAGCGTGCTGGCACCGGGCAGTTACGCGGCTTTTTTGCCGGACGCGACCGGCTTGAGTCTGAGCAACGGCGGCGGGCAAGTGCGCCTCAAAGATCCACTTGGCGAAGTACAGTCGGAGACTAGCGTTTACGGTGCCGCCAAAGACGGCCAGGCCTGGGCATTTACTGGCGCCGGCTGGCAGTGGACAATCACGCCGACTCCCGGCGCGGCAAATATCCTGGCCGCCCCACCAGCGGCGGTAGTCAAGGCCGCCAAAACCACCACGACTGCGGCGCCAAAGAAGCCGGCTGCGCCCAAAACCGCTAAGGCGCCCAAAGCCAAAACGACCAAGGCAAAGACGAAGGCCAAGAAACCGCCGGCCGCGCCCACCCAGCAATTGGCCATCGCCCCGGCGGCCAAGCAAAGCCCGCTGCACCCGGCGATCCTTGCAGGGATAGGGGTAATCGCGGTACTATACGGGGCATATGAGTACCGACACGACGTGGCAAACTACCTCTACCGACTCCGAAGCAACCGAGCAGCTCGCCGAAAAAATCGGCCAACGGCTGAAGGGCGGTGAGGCAGTGGAACTGGTGAGCGATCTTGGCGGCGGCAAAACAACCTTTGTGCGCGGCTTGGCGCGCGGTGCTGGCAGCGCCGACAAAGTCGCCAGCCCAACATTTACCATCAGCAAGGTCTACGACGCCGAAAAGTTCAAGATCCACCACTTTGATTTTTACCGCCTGCCCGACCCCGGCATCGTCGCTGATGAGCTAGCCGAACTCGTGGGCGACCCCGAATCTGTCATCGTAGTGGAGTGGGGCGACTCCGTGCAGCACGTTTTGCCCGAAGACCGCCTAACTATCCGCATCCAGCAAACACCGGAAGGTAATCGCAGCCTGACTTTCGCCGCATCCGAAAATATCGGCTACCTATTGGAGGGAATCAAGTAGTGCTCGTCCTCACTATCCGCACCGACAACCCCGAAGCCGAGGTCGGCCTCTTTGAAGACGAAACGCAATTGGCTCACGAGACATGGCACGCCCACCGCGAACTTTCTAAAACGCTGCACACCAAGATTAAACAGCTGCTGGAAGGGCAAGGCAAAACGCTCACCGACCTCGGCGGTATCGTCTGCTTTCAGGGGCCGGGGAGCTTCACCGGCCTCCGCATCGGCCTCACTGTGGCGGACGCGCTTATGTACGGACTGCACATCCCCATCGTTGCCACCATGGAAGACGACTGGATCAGAAAAGGCATTGAACGCCTGCGGGCCGGCGAGGACGATCGTATCGCCCTGCCCCACTACGGCGCCGACGTCCACATAACGCAGCAGAAAAAGTAATATTTCTTGCTGCAAATCAGCGGCACGAAGCCATTGACCGTTCAACAACAGGCAGGGTATAGTTTTAAATAAGGATATGCCTGAGTTGTCTAGCAATCCTATATAACATTTCTAATTTTTCGACTTTCAGACCGGCAAGAGGCTAGAGAAGTGATAGCGACGCCTCAAGCGCCGATCTGTACGATAGAAAGGATGACACATGGATCCAGTCACCATAGTGCTCGCTGTGGCGGGCATTGCCGTTGGTTTTGGAGCAAACACCGTAGTAACGAAGCGCAAGCTGGGATCGGCACAGGAGCAAGCGAATAAAGAGGTCAGCAAAGCCAAGCGCGACGCTGGCAAGCTGCTGGACGAAGCTCGCGAAGAGGCGGCCAAGCTGGCGGACGAAAGCCGCAAGGAAGAGCAGGCTCGCCGCCGCGAACTCAAAGATATTGAGCAGCGCTTGGTAAGCCGCGAAGAAACCCTGGACAAGAAGCTGGACGACCTCGACCACCGTGCCGAAAAGTTGCGCACTGCCGAGGGTGAAGTAGAGGGCCTGAAGGACGAAATCCGCGAAATCCGCAAGAAACAGCAAGAAAAACTGGAAAAGATCGCCGGCCTAACCAAAGAGGACGCTGCCGGCAAACTGATGCAGATGACCGAGCGCGACATTAAGAACGATTTGACCGGCCTGATCGCGAAGATGCAAAATGAAGCCAAGGACCAGGCGGAAGAACAAGCAGGATTAATTATCGTAACGGCGATGGAGCGTATGGCAAGCGAAGTGACTGCAGAACGAACCGTAACCAGCGTTAAGCTGGAAGATGAAGAAATGAAGGGTCGCATCATCGGCAAGGAAGGCCGCAACATTCAGGCCTTGCAGCGCGCCACCGGCGTGGACATTATGGTTGATGACACTCCTGGCTACATTGTGCTGAGTAGCTTTGACCCGGTGCGCCGCGAAGTCGCGCGCCAGGCGCTCGAAATGCTCATGAAGGATGGCCGTATTCACCCCGGCCGCATTGAAGAGGTTGTCGACAAGGCGCAAAAGAACGTTGAAAAGGACGTCGTCCGCGCCGGTGAAGACGCCGCCCGCGAAGTCGGTGTTATTGGCATCCCGAAGGAAATCCTGCATCTGTTGGGCGAACTGCGATACCGCACTAGCTACGGCCAGAACGTGCTGAAGCACTCGACCGAAATGGCGCACATCGCCGGCATCATCGCCGAAGAAGTTGGCGCCAACGTGAAGACCACCAAGTACGCCGCCCTGGTGCACGACTTGGGCAAGGCCCTGACCCACAAAATGGAGGGCAAGCACCACCACATTTCCGGCGAAATTCTGCGTAAATATGGTGCACCCGAAGCAGTTGCTTTGGCTGCCGAGCAACACCACGACGACGTGGAAGCGACGAGCACCGAGGCGTTGATCGTGCGCGTGGTTGACGCCATCAGCGCCGCCCGGCCTGGCGCCCGCAACATCTCGGCCGAGAACTTTGTGGAGCGCATGAAGGAGCTAGAAAACGTGGCCAACAGCTTCCCGGGCATCGAAAAGTCGTACGCCATCAGCGCCGGCCGCGAAGTACGTGTGTTTGTGAAGCCGCAGAGCATCGACGACCTGGCTGCCATTAAGCTGGCCCGCGACATCGCCACCAAGATCGAATCCACCATGCAATACCCCGGCACCATCAAGGTGAACGTCATCCGCGAAACCCGCGCTATTGAATTCGCCAAGTAGCGAAGTGCTAGACACGCTACAATAGAAGTATGATCGAGGTTGTCTTGTTCGACTACGGCGGCGTGCTGACCGAGGGCGGCACCGTCGGCAGTATGGCGCGCCTCGTGGCGCGAGTCATGGATGTACCCGAAGGGCGTACGGCTCCGGCTCGACCGCTTATGGAGGGTTTACTGCTCGGCACGCTTTCTACCGATGATTTTCTGCGTGAACTCGCCGCGCTCTACCCCGAGGCACCCCAGCCCACAAAGCGGCGTTTGCTGCAATCGGCCGAAATTTTTGAGCCGTGCAGCGTGGTATACGAGCTGGCCGAGCGCGTGCGCAAGGCCGGCATCCGGACAGCGATTTTATCCAATATGTTTTCAGTCAGTGCCGAGGCGCTGCGCAAAAAGGGCTTGTACGACGACTTTGACCCGGTGATCCTGTCGTGCGACGAGCACTTGGCTAAGCCGCAGCCGCAAATCTACGAGCACACGTTGAGCCGCCTGGGCGTGCCAGCCGAAGCGGTGCTGTTTATAGACGACCAGCCGCGCTTTTTGACGCCAGCCGAGCAGATGGGCATGCACACTATTTTGGCGCAATCACCGCAGCAGATTGTGGCCGACACCGAGGCGGCCATCCTCGCCGCTAACGGCCGAGAGCTTCCCCTGTTACAATAGAGCGTATGAATATCTTGTATCTTGGCGATGTCATGGCCGAGCCCGGCCTCCAGCTGATCGAAAAGGAACTGCCGCGTCTGCGCCGCGAACACCACGTTGACTTTGTGGTCGCCCAGGCCGAAAACCTGAGCGACGGCAAGGGCGTGCGTTTGGCCGATTTTGAGCGCCTATTGCGCGCTGGCGTCGATTTTTGCACTGGCGGCAATCACAGCTTTTTCCGTCCGGAGATTTTTCCGTTGCTTGAGGACGCCAGCAAGCCCATCATCCGCCCAGCTAATTATCCGCCGGGCACGCCCGGGCGCGGTTACAAATACGCCCAGACCGCGAAAGGCCGCGTGCTAGTCATCAGTCTGCTCGGCCAAATTGTGGGCAAGGACGCCGACAAACCACTGAGCAACCCGCTGCACGTCATCGACACCATTTTGGAGCAAGAAAAAGGCGCGCCGCGCGTGGCCACCGTCGTAAATTTCCACGGCGATTTCAGCAGCGAGAAGCGCATTATCGGTTATTACCTCGACGGCCGCGTGAGCATGGTGGTGGGTGACCACTGGCACGTACCGACCGCCGACGTCGGGATATTGCCGAAAGGCACGGCGCACCAGACCGACGTGGGCATGTGCGGCTCGCTGGATTCCAGCCTCGGCGTGACCTTTGCAAGCCTAATCCCGCGCTGGCGCGACGGCAAAGTCACCCGCAACGAGATCGAAACCGAAGGCCGCATGCAGCTCAACGCGCTGCTCGTCGCTACCGACGACCAAACAGGCCGAGCGACCAATGCGCAACCTATCCAGCAAATTTTTTAAGACAAAACGCGGATTCGCTGGAAGTTTTTGCCCTTGAGACCGGGCAGCGCGACGTTTTGCCAATCAAATGCCGCCGACTCAAGCTGCTTAGGAGACAGAACGAGCTGCCGAAAGTCCCCGTCCAGAGGTTTCAGCGCGCCGACGCCTACCCAGAATTTTGCAATCGTGTCTTTGGTGGTGCCCACGGCTATGCAGGTGCCATTGGAGAAGGGTTGTGTGAACACCCGGATCTTGCTGCTCATAGTCGAATAGCCGGTCGCGCCTTTGACGTTCATGTAGGCGCTGTGCACCAACTCAACCTTTTCGCGCCACTTAGGGTCGGCGAGTTGCTCTGGTGTTGCCTTGACGTTCAGCGCGGTGGTTGCCAGCTGAGACTCGGTGAGTTCGGGCAGGCCGCCAGGCAATTCGGCCGTCAATTTGGCAATAGCCTTTTCCAGTTCCGCCTCGTACGCTTCCCTGGATTCGAAGAGATCGCCAAGGCCCGTGAGGGTCATCTTGAAGTTAGCGGGCTGGTACGCCTTTAAAAAGTCAATTATCTGTTGGCGGCTTTGCTTGTAGGCGTCAACGGCGGACTCGGGCAGGTTGTTGATCCGCGAGACAATGACATCGTCGAGGAAGAAATCGAACCAAACGCCCGGCTCGTAAATGGCGCATATCGGCTTTAGCCAGCGCGAGTAGTACATGTGGGCAAACAGCTCTGCCCAGTCGGCCTCGGGAGCTTCCTCCAATCGCCACAACTTGTAGCAACCGCCTAAGAACGTCAGATTGATGGGCTGGTTGGCCCGTACGTTCTCGGTGATAGCACTCCTGATATGCGCCACATATTCTTCAGTCAGGGAGTATTTGCGGAATTTTTTGGACGCCACAAACCGAAAAATCGTTTCGATTAATTCGTCTTGGTCCTTCGGCTGCGGCAACGCAAGTGGCTCTTGCAGCTGTTTGAGGGCGGATTGTAGGTATGCTTGCGGTGTCATAGTCAAAAAATGGAGATGTGGGATAGACATAAACCTATCGTGCGCGGCTGTTCAAGGCCACGGCCTATTCTCGGCCACCACATCGGCGGTATTGTAACATAACCCTTAGGATTTGCCTCTGTTTTTGATATAATCCCTCTGATCGGGGTGTGGCGCAGTTGGCTAGCGCGCCGCGTTTGGGACGCGGAGGTCGAAGGTTCAAGTCCTTTCACCCCGACCACGACCACATGGTTGCCATTATTCAGAAATTACTACCTATATTTTTTGTTTTCTTTGCGGCATTTGCCGTTAAGCAATCTCGGATTCTCCTTCCAAAGCACGGCGAGCAACTGTTGAAGCTCGCCTTTTTTGTTACCATTCCGCCGCTGGTATTTGTGTCGGCGCTGCGGCTGCAACTGTCGGCGCATCTATCGGTGTTTTTGGTATTGCCCGTTGTGCTGGCGCTGGCAAGTTTTGCGGTAGGCCGGTTGGCGCTTCGGGGGCGAGCCTTGCCACCGCACAAGCGTGCGGTGCTGCTGTCGGCGCCGATGGCAGTGAATTCGGGTTTTGCGCTGCCATTTGTGCTGGCGTTGTTCGGATCGGCCGGCGCGGCGCGAGTCGTTTTATTCAATGCGGTGAACAATCCCATTCTGTTTATTTGGGTGTACGCCCTGGTCGCGGCTCATCATCAGCCGCGGGCCGGGCAAGTGGCAAAGCGGGTGCTGCTGTCGCCGCCGCTCTGGGCGCTGGCGCTCGGGCTGGTCGGAAATGCGCTGGGCTTGCGGCTTGAGCACCATGTAGCGAGCGCTCTCCTGGGTATAGGTAATCTGACCAGCTGGTTGATTATTGCCGGTTTGGGATTGTTGTTTGCGCCCAAGCGCGACCATTTTCGCGGCGCGCTGTACATAGCTGTAGTACGGATCGGTCTGGGGCTGCTCGTTGGTACTGCGGTGGTGTTCCTCTGGCATTTGCATGGGATTGACCGGGCCGCGGTACTGCTACTGGCTGCCGCGCCGGTTGGATTCAACCTCATCACGTTTACGGCTGTCGAGCAGGCCGACACCGCATTGGCCGCCAGCGCGGTAAGCTACTCGTTATTATTTGCGCTGGTGCTCGCACCGTTTATTGTTTGGCTCGCCTCGGCATGAGTATGGGCAGATAGCCCACGTTCTAGTCAGCGCTAGGTTCAGCCATGCGCGCTGCTACCCGGCTCTGGGCAAAGGCGTACAAGCCAAACAGCAGGCCGGCATAGAGCGCGTCGCCAATAAAGGTGTTGCGGAAGAACGGCAGCGCCAGCGTATAGCATTGCGCCAGACCCGTCCACGTGTGCGCATACAGTTGCCCCTGCGCCCACACGCCAAAATTCGAAACCAAGAAGAAAATGACCGAGCTGCCGGCCACGCCGATCACGACGCGGGGAAGGCCGTGCATGCGCCGCAGGCTCATGCCGTACAATCCAACCAGCAAAAAACCGGCCCAGGTAAACACGATGCCATGGTAGGTGCCGATAAACAAATCAGACACAACCATGATGGCCACCGGCAGCCACCACGCCAGCCTGCGGGGCAGTACCGCGCCGCCAAACAGGGCGATGGCGCCCACCGGCGCCAGGTTGGCCGGGTGGGGCAGCAGGCGCATCAGCACGCCAAAGGCCAGCAGTGCCAGGGCAACCCACGCGAGCTTGCGGTTTATTCGAATTTCCATTCGATGCTGTCCGTGCTGTGGGTGGTATAGGCGCCAGCTCCGACCTGGGCCTGGGCACCGTTTACATAAAACGTCCAGTACTTGCCGCTCGTACCGCCGACCACGCCGTTGATACTGTCGACGTATTCGCCGTACGACGAGTCTTTGGTGACGACGCGAGCGTGCTGCTTTAACAGCTCCAGCGCGGTTTTACCCTCCACGCCCTTGTAGCTAAGGTGCGTGATGGGCGCCGACTTGACCGCGGCAGTGGTGTGGTCGGCAGCGACCGCTTGCTTGGGCGCCGGTTTTTCGTCGCTGATGCGCCAGGCGACCAACGTAGTTGCCGAGCCTACCAGCAGCAGGACCAGCAGCGTTATTGTTACTAATATTTTTGATGTGGAATGTTTGTCTCTCATAACAATGGTTATTATTCTCCATATGTGGGGTTTGCGTCAATACATAAGCGCTATATGTTGTGCATTAGACTATGTGGGAACAGATAAAATACTGGCAATTGCCCCTGTTATTTGCTATACTCAGGTGGTTTCATGGTCGCCGGGGTGTGGCGCAGTTGGCTAGCGCGCAGCGTTCGGGACGCTGAGGTCGGAGGTTCAAGTCCTCTCACCCCGACCATGTTGAACGTAGCGGTTGTTCCTCTCCGGGACGACCGTTTTTTCATCGTGTTTTCATATTTTCAGCAAACAATAAGCCGGCAGCCGTAGACTATGAATATGCGAAAAGCACTCGTTATTTTATGCGTTATTGCTTTTTTGGGAGTGATGGCGGCTACATTCGACCCGCTGGGCACGCATGATGCCATCAAGTCCACAACGGATGCGGCAAAAGTAACAACCGCGCCATCGACGGCCGCTGCCTCCTCCGGTAGCACTGGTACTAACCATTCGCCGGCCAATACGTACAAGGATGGCAACTACCAGGGCAGCGACTACTCTAACCCATATGGCGACGTGCAAGTGTCGGTGACTATCTCCGCAGGCAAGATTACCGCCGTGTCGTTTAACAAGTTAACCGCTGAGGACGAACACTCGCAGCGTATCAACAGCGAGGCCGCGCCGCTCCTGCGTGATGAAACGCTGTCGGCTCAAGGGGCAAATATAGACGGCGTGTCTGGCGCCAGCTACACCAGCAGCAGCTACGAGCAGTCGTTGCAGTCGGCGCTGGACAAAGCCAAGGCGTAAAGCCATGCGGAAAACAGCACACATCATGGGTATGCCGGTAAGCATCGACATTCCGGGCGCTTCGACTCCAACTCTATTTGAGGCCGCTTTCGCCGTTCTTCGCGACATCGATGAACAATTTAGCCCGTATAAAGCAGAAAGCGAACTCACGCGTTACCAACTCGGCCATTTATCGGGTTCGATGCTGGGCGACCGCATGTTGGGCGTTATGCGCGCCTGTCAGGAATTCCAGCAACAAACAGAGGGTTTCTTCTCTCCTTACTATGCCGGCCGGTTTGATCCTACTGGCTACGTAAAGGGCTGGGCTATAGACGAAGCGGCTAAGCTTTTGGAGCGGCGCGGCGCGCGGACATTCCTTATAAATATTGCCGGCGACATCGGGGCGCGAAGCAGCGGCAAGCGAGTGTGGCGGATTGCCTTACAACACCCTACGCTGTCACGCGCGGCCATGGGTACTATTGCTGGGGCGAATATCGCCGTTGCTACGTCCGGCACTTATGCTCGGGGCGAGCACATAATAAATCCTCATACCGGCCGGCCTGCCCTCGAAGTACTGAGCGTTACGGTAATCGGGCCAGATATTGTAACTGCCGACGTCTTTGCGACCGCGACCTCGGCCATGGGATTGACCGCCGGCAGGAATTTTTTGGAGCGGCAGCTCGGCTATGAGGGCCTCTTTGTGGCGCCGGACCTCCGCGCCATCACAACCAGCGGTTTTAATACGCAAACCGTTCGGTAACAATGGCCCACTTTGGCAGCCCGAGCCCTCTGAGGGTGCGGGTGAGGGCGCGCGACATGCCATCCGGCCCGCACAAGTAGACAACAGTTAATTCGGACAGGTGATTGAGCAGAACGTCGCCGTCAATGATTCGTCCGTCGTCCTGCAGGTACACCTCTACGCGCAAGCCTTGCCGCTGCAGAGCGGACAGTTCGCGCACAAACGACACGTCCTGTTTAGCGCGCGCCGCATATAAAAGCGTCACCTGTTTACCGGCGGCCATGAGCGACCGTATCGTCGAGAGATATGGCGCCACGCCAATGCCGCCGGCCACGAGCACAACATTGTTTGCTCCATATGCTCGCGACGCCGTGAACGAACCACGCGGCCCGTCAATGGCGATGCGCACACCGGGTCGCAACTGCCGGAGTTGCCGGCTGTAATCGCCCACTACCTTTACCGTAAAGCGCAGCTGCTGGGCGCCCGGCGGGCTGGAGAACGAGAAGGGGTGACCCTGCCACCACATACCCGGCGACAGTATCCACCAGGTTGCATATTGGCCGGGTCGGAAAGCAAACATATCTAGATCGCGTCCGCTTACATACACCGAGTAAATATCCTTGGCCTCCTGCACCACTCGCTCTACCCTGAATTGATACCGCAGCATGTACCACAGCGGCCGCACGAATCGATAGTAGGCGAGTAGCCCAAACACGCCGATATACCACATATACCAGTAGGCGGTATACCAAAAGTGGCCGATGAAATCGCCCCCGGTCTTAAGCTGGTGCGGCGTCACCAGGATGATGGCGCCGTAGAGCGTTAGGTGGGACAGCCACCACCACTCGTGCGGCAGCTTCTTGCGTGCAATATTGATCGAGAGTGCCGTAGCAGCCAAAAAGATCAGCGTGCCAATTGTGGCGATCAGCACATCCTCGTACTGGGTATTGATCAAGACGAACATATGCCACAGCCCCGTGTGCCCCGGCGCAGCATAGCCCAGCACTACAAATACGGTATGCGCCACGATGCTTACAAGAATACCGTAGCCATTCCAACGGTGCAGATCCACGGTTTCGTGCAAATCAAAATGTTCTTCGATGAATGGTATGCGGCTCACGAGCAAAATTTCTAGCAGGATCGTATAGGTGGCGAGCAGCCCGAAGAGCCTGCTCAAGGCAATCAGCCGACCGCCGGGAATTGCCAATGTGTGGGCACTGCCCGCCCACCACCCGGCCAGTAAGAGCAAAAGGCTCAGCGCCAGGCCCCAGTAAAACCAACGTTGTACGCGGCGACGATCCGGATCCATATCTTTAGTATCTATGGTATTGCTGGGCGCTGGCTGGGGCAAACAAAACCACGAAACCCGAGTATTTTTGACCAATGTCACAGAAATCTTAAGCATCTGGGTGTCATACTGATAGTGCTAAACGGAGGGCTAGCATCCTTATGAAAAAGATTAAATTGCCAGAAGACTACGCCGCGGTGCTGCTTTTGATCAAGCAGGCCGGCCAGACGGAGTTAAGCAACATCGCCGAGTCGCTACGTTTTGACCGGGCACGGCTGAAGCACATCATGCTGAATTTACAGCACAAGGGGCTGATTCGTATCCGGCGGTCCAGTTATGGGGCTTGGGTGTCCCTGAGCCACAAGGGACTGCGCGCGCTGCCGCTTTTGCTGCAGGCGAACGCATCACCGGCCTAGGCGCCCAGTTTTTCGTAGTACAATAGAGGCATGTGGACGATTGCCGCGTTATCGGTTGTCTTCTTAATTATAGTCTTTGCCGAGTATTTATCGCGGTATAGAGGAGTGCACTCCGAGCTTACCCGCAAGCTGGTGCACATTTTGGTCGGCATTTTTGTGGCCTTTTGGCCGTTCTTTTTGAGCTGGCGGCAGATCCAGGCTATTAGCCTGCTGTTTTTCATCACGGTGCTGCTGTCTATTAAGTTCAATGTCTTTGGTTCCATTCATGCCGTGTCGCGGAATAAGGTGGGCGAGGTACTGTTCGCGCTAGTCATTGGTATTCTGGCACTTATTACTACGAAGGATTGGATCTTTACCGCGGCTATGCTGCATCTGAGCCTGGCCGACGGTCTGGCAGCCATCTTTGGCTTGGCCTGGGGCGACGGCAGCACTTATAAAATTATGGGACGCACCAAAAGTTTAGTAGGCAGTCTAGCGTTCTTCTTTACGTCGCTGGCCATTATGATTTGCTATGCTGCCTTTAGCGGTCTGAGTTACGGCGGCGTAGCACTGGTGTGGCTGCCAGTGCTGGCAACGATCGCCGAAAATGTTTCGGGAGAGGGCACCGACAATATGGTGGTACCGCTGCTGGTGGCGTTAGTGCTCACCAGTTCGTTGTAGCCGCCCGTAAGTAGGGCCGCGGTGTTATAATGGGCGCATGATGATCGTCGCCCTCTTTTCTTGGTGGTACGGTGCTGGCTGGGCGCGAGCGGCTAAACGGGTCGGCGGACGAATGCAGACGATGCTGGAAACATTTTCGGTGGCGCTGTTGCTGCGCACGCTGTTCGATCCGTTCCGGCAAATCAGCGCGCAACAGGTACGCGGCTCGTTCGATACGCAGCTGCGGGCCTTGGGCGACAGGCTGTTTTCGCGCGTGTTTGGCGCCGTGATACGCAGCATCTTTATTGTTATTGGTATTCTGGGGGCTTTGGGCGCAGGGCTTGTTGGCGTCATTGAGCTGGTCGTGTGGCCGCTGGTGCCGTTCTTCCCGATAATTGGCGTGGCGCTGCTGCTGGCCGGAGTGAAGTTGTGAACCCGCAGAATCAGCTGCCGCCGCAGCCTATGCCCGCACCGCAGCCCGCGCAGCGCTACTTTGACTACAACAGCCCCCGCGCTCAAAAGGCTCGCACCGCGCATCACTCCGCACACAAAGAAATCCACGCGCTGCTGGTTGCTGGGGGTTGGCTGATTATACTCGCCGGCTTGGGCCTGGTATTTAGCGTGGACGCCGCCATTGGCTGGGTGGTCGCCGGGCTTGGCGGTCCGTTCCTGATGGCCGCGGCCTGGAGCCGTGCCTTGCAAGAACTCCCGCCGGACCCTAACTCGCAAACCATCGACGGCAAGCTGGAGGCCAATTTGCTTGGCGTGCTGCCCGAAACGCATTCGCCAAAACAACTCGCCGACCTCGTAAATAACTTGCAGGGCGGCCGCTTTTACGGCTCTCGTTTTGGGTTTATGCCCGACTTTTTGCCGTCGTTTACGAGCGGGCAACCAGCCGACTCATTACGCGTCTGGCAAGAAGCTGAGCACCTTCGCCAGTTGTGGAACGCACCGGCGCTCAACAGCGCGATGGTTGCGGCGGCGTTGATTCGCACGCTGCCCAACGCCGACCAAATCTTGGCGCCGATGCACCTTGGCCAGGACGACATCGCCGCTGGCGTCGGCTGGTATCTGCATCTGGAGTACATTGTGGCGGAAGCGCACCAGCGCAAGAAGGATGGCGGTATCGGTCGCGACTGGGCCTTTGGCTACACGCCGCTGCTCGAGCATTTTGGCTTTAACATCAGCGAGCACGTCGGGCGCGAGGGCTTGCTGCAGCGCGATCTGCCCAGCCGCGAAGCGATCACCAACCAAGTCGTACATTTGCTGTCGCAGGGCGGCCGCCACAATGTGGCGCTGGTGGGCGCGCTGGGGGCGGGCAAGACGACCATCGTGCACGCCTTGGCCAAGAAGCTCCTGGAGGCCGACCCGAGCGTGCCGCGCAGCCTGCACTTTTGGCAGATCCTTTCGCTGGACCCGAGCGCCCTTATTTCTCAGGCCAAGGGCCGCGGCGAACTGGAGGGGTTGGTGCAGCATTTGTTCTACGAAGCCGTCCAGGCAAAAAACATCATTCTGTTTTTGGACGACGCGCAGTTGTTTTTTGAGGATGGCAACGGCTCGGTCAACCTCAGCAACATCCTGATGCCGGTGCTGGAAGGCGGCGGCCTGCCGATCATCTTGGCTATGGACGAGCAGCGTTGGCTGCGCATCGCCCAAGCTAATCCGTCGCTCGCGCAATCTCTGAACCGCATCATGGTACCGCCAACCGATGAGCGCGAAACCATGCTCATCATGGAAAACCAGCTGCCGCTGTACGAATACCAGCAAAAAGTCACCTACACCTATCAGGCGATTGAGGCCGCCTATCGCCTGAGCAGCCGCTACTTGAGCGAGCAAGTCATGCCCGGCCGCGCCCTCAAGCTGCTGGAGACCGCTGCCAACTATGCCGACCAGGGCTTTATCGTGGAGCGCTCCGTAGAGCAAGCCATTGAGCAGACCCAGGGCGTCAAGGTCGGCACCGCCGATTCGGCCACCGAGCGTCAAACGTTGCTCAACCTGGAGCAGCTCATTCACCAGCGCATGATCAACCAGGTGCGCGCTGTGCAAGTGGTCAGCGACGCCTTGCGCCGCGCTCGGGCTGGCGTGCGCAATGCCAATCGCCCGATTGGCACGTTTCTGTTCTTGGGCCCGACCGGCGTGGGTAAGACCGAGCTGGCCAAGAGTGTGGCGGCCGTATTCTTTGGCGGCGAAGATCATCTGGTGCGTATCGACCTCAACGAATACTCCGGGCCGGACGACGTCCAGCGCCTGATTGCCGAAGCCAGCCAAGACCAGCACAGCCTGACCGCGCAGATTGCCCGCAATCCCTTTAGCGTGGTGCTGCTGGATGAGATCGAAAAGGCCCACCCCAACGTCTTAAACACTTTGCTGCAGCTGCTCGACGAAGGCATTCTGCGCGACATTACCAACCGCGAAGTGTCGTTCCGTGACGCCGTGGTTATCGCCACCAGTAACGCTGGCGCCGACCGTATCCGCGCCCACATTGAGGCCGGCCAGCAGCTGGAGCAGTTCGAGGAGGAATTCACGAACGAGCTGATCAACGCCGGCGTCTTCCGCCCTGAGTTTTTGAACCGCTTTGACGAAATCGTGCTGTTTCGCCCGCTCAAGCCCGAGGAGCTGTTGCAAGTCATCGACATCATTTTGCAGGGCGTAAACAAAAATCTGGCCGCTCAGAAAGTGTCAGTGCTGGTTGACAACGACGCCAAGCAGCTGCTGGTGCAGCATGGCTACGACCCGCGCCTGGGCGCCCGCCCGATGCGCCGCATGGTGCAGCGCGTGGTGGAAAACATCGTGGCCAACCGTATGCTGGCGGGCGTGGCAACTCCTGGCCAGCAAATCCGCGTCACGCTGCAAGATGTCCAAGCAATGCTAACAAGGGGGTGATATGAGCGACCAAGACCAGGCAGTACAGCAAGCTAAACGACTGATTGAGCAGAACATTTATGCCGCGATTGCCACCGCCGACAGTGCCGGCCGTCCCTGGAATTCGCCAGTCTTTGTGGTGTACGACGACGAGCTCAACTTTTACTGGGCGTCCGGGGTCAAAAGCCAGCACTCTCAAAATATCCACGAGAATTCTCATATATTTTTAGTGCTGTTCGATTCTACGGTCGAGTGGGGCAAAGGGGAGGGCGTATATATTCAGGCCCGGGCCAAAGAACTCACCAACCTGGCTGACATTACCAAGGCCTGCAAGCTGCGCTACCAACGCCAACCCAAGGCCAACCAGTCCCCCAGCGATTTCACTGGCGTGCTGCCGCGCCGCGTCTATCGCGCCGTGCCCGAGCACATCTGGATTAATGGTGATGCCATGCACAAGGGCTATTTTGTAGATGGCCGTTATGAAGTCGATCTGGCCGCACTGCGCGCCGCACGCTAGAGTTTTGCGCTGTGCGCCCGCAGGGCATAGAAGATGACGATGACGTCGACGGCTTCTTGGACCAGTGCACCATAGATCGGCAGGAAGCGGCCAGAGGCGAAGATGAGCATCAGGACAATGCTCAGGCCAATGCCGACCAACACGCTTTGCCGGGCAATGCCCAGCGTCCGCTGGGCAATCCGCACGCCGTGCGCGACGCGGGTTAAGTCGTCCTGCATAATCACGACGTCGGCCGACTCGCTGGCCGCTGCCGCGCCGCGGGCACCCAGGGCGATGCCAATATCGCTGGCGGTCAGCACCGGCGCATCGTTAACCCCGTCGCCCACAAAGGCGACTGGGTGTTGGGCGATAGTCTCAATGGCCTGGATTTTTTCGCCCGGCAGGGCGCCGGCCACCACCGTTTCGATGCCAAGTGTGCGGGCAACGGCCTTGGCCGTGTTGGGGTGGTCGCCGGTGATCATCATAAAGTCAGTGGCGCCGGCAGCGCGCAGCTCGTCGAGCGTGCTGGCGCTCTCTTTGCGGATTTCGTCGGTGAAGGTGATAACGCCGGCCAAATCGCCGTCGGCCGCAATATAGGCGGCAGTACGGTTAAATTGCCCGGCCGAGAAGCCCTTTGGCAATTGCACCCCATGCTCCTCCAATAGCTCTAGCCGTCCGATGATCACATCCCTGCCCTGCACCGTACCTACCAGGCCCTTGCCGGCAATCTCGCGGACGTTTCTGACGACCAGCTCTTTGGCGTGCTCGGCGTGGGCTTTGCTAACAATAGCCGCGGCCTGGGCATGGCCGGAGTTGCGCTCCAAGCTGGCTGCCAGCCCTAGCAGCGCAGTGCGCGAGGTGCGGCCAAACGTCGTGACTTTGTCGGCCTTGAGCGTGCCTGAGGTGAGTGTGCCAGTCTTGTCAAACGCAAAGGTACGGATATTGGCCAAACGCTCCAGCGCGGTGCCAGTTTTCATGATGATGCCTTCGCGGGCGGCCCGGCTCATGCCCGAGATGATGGCCACCGGCACGGCGATCAGCAGCGGACAGGGCGTGGCCACCACAATAACCTCCAAAAAGCGGATGGCATGGCCGCTCACCACCCAGGCGCTAAAAGCGATTACGAACGAAATGGCGGTAAAGGGTATGGCGTAGCGATCGGCCAGCCGCACAAATGGCGCTTGGCTGCGTTTGGCTGAGGCCACCAAGCGGATGATTTGCTGGTACTGACTGTTTTCGGCGGAGTGAATGGCGCGCGCGGTCACCGGGCCATCTAGGTCGATCGAGCCGCTCAGCAGCTGGTCGCCGGGATCGTGCGGCTGGGGCAGACTTTCGCCGGTGAGGCTGGACTCGTCGAAGGTGGCGCTGCCGTCTATAATTTCGGCGTCCACCGGCACCAGTTCACCGGGGCGAATAATGAGTTTATCGCCTTTGCGTACCTCGGTGGCGGCCACCTCCACTTCTTTGCGGCCGCGCAGCACCCGGGCCTTTTGCGGGGCGCGGGTCAAAAGCGCATCAAGCTCGCGCTCGGCGCGGTGGTTGGCGTAATCTTCGAGCGCGTCGCCGCCGGTCATCATCAGCACAATCACAATGCCGGCCCAGAATTGGTGCAGTAGCACTGAACTCAAAATGGCCACCGCCGCCAAAATGTCTACACCGTATTTGCCGGCGCGCATGTCGCGCCAGATGCCCACCAGGAAGGGTAT
>DASVOI010000017.1:0-6351 GCA_036383395.1 Saccharimonadales bacterium (SeqCode) | reverse complement strand
CCGCCCTCAACCAGCTGAAAACTGACTTGGGCGCCCGCGACAGTTTGCAGGATTCTTATAACAGCTTTGTGGCCGAGAACCCCAACGTGCTTGGCGGCGACCCGAACGGTACTGGCGAGCAGGACGGCGACAACGCCACCCTCATTTTGGACTCTTTGCCGAGCTACTACGACTTCCCGGCGCTGACCACCAGCCTGGAGAAAATCATCCAGAGCCAAAATCTGACCATCACCGGCATCACCGGCACCGACCAAGAAGTGACAGAGGGCGCTAACCAAAGCAGCCCGAACCCGCAAGCCGTTCCCATGCCGTTCCAGATTGACGTCACCGGCTCGTACCAATCGGTGCAGGCGCTGACTGACGTCTTCCAGCGGTCGATTCGTCCGTTCCAAATCCAGACCTTGCAATTGTCCGGCGACGAAGGCAGCATGACCGCCGAAATTGGCGCGCAAACTTTCTACCAGCCGGGCAAAACCCTGAACATCAAGCAGGAGGTAGTGAAATGAAGCAAAAAGACTGGGCGTTAGTACTTGTCATGGCTTTCATCGGCGCCGTGTTGTCGCTGTTCGCCTCGAACATGCTGTTTTCTTCGCCGAAAAACCGCCAGCAGACCGCCGAAGTGGTCGACCCTATCAGTGCTAATTTCCCCTCGCCGCCGGCCAAGTACTTCAACCAGAGCGCCATCAACCCCACGGAGCCGGTGCAGATTGGCAACGGCACCAACCCCAACCCTTTCAATAGTAAATCCCAATAACGGATAGAGCAGGCCGTACATGAGCGTTTTATCCACTGCCGCCCAAAAGCAGGTCGAGGACAACTTGGTCGCCGCCGGTGCGGTGACTGACGACCAAATGCAGTCTTTGAAAGACAAGGCGCCCAAAGAGGGCACGCCAATTTTGGCACTCCTCAGCAACGAAGCCAAGGTGCCCGAAGAAACGCTGACCAAAGCCATCGCTCAGGCTACGAAGGTGCCCTACGTGAACCTGAGCAATGCCAAAATCGAATCGGAAATTTTGGAGCTGCTGCCGCAGGAAGTCGCCGAACGCTACATGGCCGTTCCCTTGGGGGAAATGCAGAATCGTCTGGTGGTGGCCATGTTGGACGCCGACAACGTACAGGCTGTGGACTTTTTGAGTAACAAGATCGGCCGGCCCTTAAAGGTCTATGCTGCCAGCGAAGCCGGTATCCGCCAGGTGCTGCACCAGTACCAGGCCAATCTGAGCAAGCAAGTAGTAAGCGATATGAGCAGCATTGGCGGCGCTTTGCCCGAAGTGGCGCCAGCCGCCCCGGCTGCGCCCGATGCTGCCAATGGTGCGAAAGACACTAAGGCGCAGCCGGCCAGCAACATCAAGACGATTGTACAGGACTCGCCCATTAGCAAGGCGCTGAGCACCATTCTGGAGTACGCCGCCAAGAACGGCGCCAGCGACGTACACATCGAACCGTTGCAGGACGCCCTGAAAATCCGTTGCCGCATCGACGGTATTTTGCGCGAAATTTTGCGTTTGCCCAAGAGCACCGAACCGCCGCTGGTGTCGCGCATCAAAATTCTAGCCAATCTGAAAATTGACGAGCACCGCATCCCGCAGGACGGTGAGTTTAGTATCGCCGTTGCCAACAAGGACATCGACCTGCGTATCGCTATCAGCCCGACAGTGTGGGGCGAGCAAGTGGTTATCCGTTTGCTCGACAAGTCCGGCACCAGCCTGAAGCTGGAAGACATGGGCTACTACGGCCGCGCGCTGCGCACCATCCGCGAGGGCATTAAGGGCAGCAACGGCATGATCCTGACGTCTGGTCCGACCGGCTCCGGTAAGTCGACTAGCTTGTACGCGTTGCTGCAAGAGGTGAAGAGCGACGCCATCAACATCGTCACCCTGGAAGACCCGGTAGAATACAAAATGCAGGGCATCAACCAGATTCAGGTGAACGCCGATGTTGGCCTGACCTTCGCCAACGGGTTGCGCAGCATCTTGCGCCAGGACCCCGACGTCGTCATGGTCGGAGAAATCCGCGACAAGGAAACTGCCGAGCTGGCAGTGCAGGCCGCCCTGACCGGGCACTTAGTGTTTAGCACGCTCCACACCAACAGCGCCGCCGGCATTCTGCCGCGTCTTCTGGACATGGGCATTGAGCCGTTCTTGATCGCCAGTACTGTGCGCACCGTCATCGGCCAGCGCTTGGTGCGCCGCATTGCCAAAGACAGCGAAACGTATGAGTCGAGCAAGGTAGAGGCCGAGGCTATCCACAAAACGCTTGGCCGTTTACTCCCTAAGACCAAAGATGAGGTCGCGAAATTCGCCGAAGATCTTGGGTATGAGACCTTGCCACTGGCCGCCCAAACCGCTTATACTTTAACCAAGGGCAAAGATGGCCCCGACGCGCCCGGTGGGTACAAGGGCCGCATGGGTATCTACGAGGTGTTTAACATCTCTGATCCGATTCAGGAGTTGATACTCAAGCACGCGACCAGCGCCGAAATCCAGAAGGCCGCCGAGGCCCAAGGGATGGTAACCATGCGCGAAGACGGCTATCTGAAAGCTCTCGCAGGGAAGACAACCCTTGCCGAAATTAACCGCGTCGCAACAGCGGATAGCGCCTAAGGAAAAGGTGGAAAAGAGAACATGCAAGGCTTACCGAGAATCGAAGTACTGCTAGAAGAAGTAGTCAAGAAAAAGTCATCTGACTTACACCTGCAAGTAGGTTTGCCGCCGATGCTGCGCGTAGACGGCGCGCTGATGCCTGTTTCGGGCGCCGATGTTCTGACCGACGAAGCGGTGGAAACGCTGATTTTTGCCATTTTAGACGAAGACCAGAAGCAAATCCTGCTCAAAGACAAAGAGTTCGACTTTAGTTTCGCCTTTGGCGACCTGGGCCGCTTCCGCGTCAACGCCTTCCACGAGCGGGGCAATCTGGCCGCTGCACTACGCTTAATTCCCAACGAAATTCTAACGATCGAGCAGCTGGGGCTGCCGCCCATCGTCAATAAGTTTGCCGACTACCCGCGCGGCCTGGTGCTGGTCACCGGTCCGACCGGCTCCGGCAAGTCGACCACGCTGGCGGCTATGATCCACAAGATCAACATGGAGCGCGCCGAGCACATCATCACCATCGAAGACCCTATCGAATACACGCACCGCTCCAAGAAGTCGGTCATTGTACAACGCGAAGTGCACTACGACACCTACTCGTTTAGTGCGGCTCTGCGCAGCGCCTTGCGCGAAGACCCGGACGTGGTGCTGATCGGTGAGATGCGCGACCTCGAGACCATCGCCAGCGCCATTACCATCGCCGAAACCGGGCACTTGGTGTTTGCCACGCTGCACACTAACAGCGCTGCGCAGAGCATCGACCGCATGATCGACGTATTCCCGCCGCACCAGCAGCCGCAGATCCGTTCGCAGCTGTCCAACATCCTCATGAGCATTACGTCGCAGCGCCTGATTCCGGCGATTGGCGGCGGCCGCATTGCCGCATCAGAAATTCTTATTGCGACGCCGGCCGTGCGCAACATTATCCGCGAAGGCAAGACTCACCAGCTTGAGGCTGTTATTCAGACTGGCGCCGAGTTTGGCATGCAATCTATGGACAAGACGCTGGTCGGGCTTATCCACAACGGCACCATTAGCTATGACGACGCGCGCATGGTGGCCGTCGACCCAGACGAGCTCGACAGATTGATGAGAGGCTAGCAGGCAAGCGATGCTTTCGTTTAAGTACACCGCCCGCGACCCCAGCACCGGCCAGTATGTGAAGGCCGAAGTACAGGCTGAGGACGAGCAGTCGGCCAGCAAGCTGATCCGCAAGGAAGGCTTTGTGCCTATCGACATCACCTTGGCCGAAAAAGCGGCTACCGGCATCATCCGCAGCCGCTTCAACCGCGTCAAAATTAAAGACAAGGTATTGTTCTCGCGCCAGCTGAGCACGCTCATTAACGCCGGCTTGCCGCTGGTGCAGTCCTTGCGCACCGTAAACGGGCAAACCCAAAGCAAGCCGCTCAAGATCGTCATCAGCAAGGTGATTTCCGACGTCGAGGCTGGCTCGACGCTGTCAGCCGCCTTCGAAAAGCACCCCCAAGCCTTCAACCGGGTGTATGTCAGCCTGGTGGCCGCCGGTGAAGCTTCCGGCACGCTCGACAAAGCGCTGGAGCGCCTAGCCATTCAACAAGAAAAGGACGCCGATCTGATCCGCAAGGTACGCGGCGCAATGATTTATCCGATCATCGTGATTTTGGTGATGGTTTTGGTGGTGGGCTTCATGATCGTGAAGGTGCTGCCGCAGGTAAAAACGCTCTACGAAGGGCTGCCGGGCGCCAACCTGCCGCTCATTACGCGTATGCTGCTGGCGCTGTCTGACTTTATTATCCACTTTTGGTGGATTGTTATTATCGCGTTGGGGCTCATGGCCTTCTTTACCTCTCGCTGGGCACGCACTCTGGGCGGCCGCCGCGCCATCGACAAGCTCAAGATGAAGGCCTGGCCCATCGGCCCGCTGTTTATGAAGGTCTACATGGCCCGTTTTTCGCGCACCGGCACCACGCTGATCGCCAGCGGCGTGCCGCTGTTGCAAATGTTGCAAATCACTGGCGACGCCGTCGACAACATGTACATAAGTGAGTCGATCAACAAGGCCATAGAGAAGGTGAAAGGCGGCAAGTCGCTGGCCGACGCCCTCGACAAAGACCCGAACTTCTTGGAGCTGGTGCCAAACATGCTGCGTATTGGCGAGCAATCCGGTTCCATGGAGCAGATGATGGGCAAAACCGCCGACTATTACGAGAAGGAGGTGGACGACCAAGTGAAGTCCATCTCGACCATTATTGAACCAGTTTTGATGGTGATCTTAGGTGTTGTGGCCTTCACGATTGTGGCCGCCGTGCTGTTGCCGATTTACGGCCTGGCGAACCAATCGTTCATTCAACAGTAGTTGTAAAAAAGCTTGCAATTTCACCCACGCTTCATTATGATTCATAACATAAGCATTAACACTATCCAGCAAAGGGGGCATTAAGGGTATGCTGTCAAATCTACGTAAGTCTAAGAAGGCACAAGGCTTCACCATCATCGAAGTCCTGATCGTGTTGGCTATCGCCGGCTTGATCCTTCTGGTCGTCTTCCTGGCCGTCCCGGCCCTGCAGCGTAACTCGCGTAACACCCAGCGCAAGGACGATGTCGCCCGCGTTGGTAGCGCTGTCCAAGAGTTCATTAACAACAACAATGGCACACTGCCTACCAACAGCGCTAACGACAACTCCGCCATCCAGGCTTTGCTCGGTACGTTGGCCTACTACACGAACACGAACGTAACGGTTGTAGGTGCCGCACCTGCAGCTGTCACTAACAACACCACTGTAGACACAATCAACATTTACACTGGTGCCGCATGTGGCGTGAACGGTACAACCCATGGTGCAACTTCGACGGGTTCAACCACTCGTCAGGTCGCTATCGTCTACTCCACAGAAACGGGTAGCGGTACCGCCAAGCTCTGTACGGCTGAGTAGTCCCAAGCGGACATCGCCGAAAGCAAAAGCGCAGCTCGAAAGGGCTGCGCTTTGCATATTCGGCTGGCGGTGAATTGTGGTAGCATGAGAGCATGATTGTGCTTGTGCTCGTGGTGCTCGGCTTGACTCTGGGCAGCTTTGTAAACGCTTTTGTATGGCGCCTGCATGAGAGGCGTAACTGGGTCAATGAGCGCTCAGAGTGCCCGCATTGCCACCACGTGCTGGAGCCACGCGACCTGGTGCCGGTTATTAGCTGGCTGGCGCTGCGCGGCAAGTGCCGCTACTGCCACAAACCCATCCCGGACACGCCCATCACCGAGCTTGTTACACCGGCGCTGTTCGTGCTGTCGTATTACTTTTGGCCGGTGCCGCTGCATGGCGTCGGGCTCTTCCAGTTTGTGCTGTGGCAACTCATGACCGTGCTGTTTGTGATTTTGGCGGCCTACGACCTGCGCTGGTACATCTTGCCGGATAAGGTGGTGTTCCCGGTGGTTGGCCTGAGCGTGCTGTGGACGTTGGGCACGGCCATTGGGCAACACAGCTGGCAGCCGGTGCTCGGCGGCGTTTCCGGCGTGCTGATTATTTCCGGCCTATTTTATTTGTTGTTTGTATTGTCAAAAGAGAAGTGGATCGGCTTTGGCGACGTCAAGCTGGGCATTGCCCTCGGCCTTTTAGCCGGCGGGGCGGTGGAGGCCTGCATGGTGCTATTCTTTGCGTCGTTTATTGGAGTGCTGGTATCCGCGCCGCTGTTGCTCACCGGGCGGGCCAGCCGCAAGACGCAGTTGCCGTTTGGGCCGCTGCTGCTGGCTGCAACGGTAGTGGTGCGGCTGTTCGGGCCGGATATTATC
>DASVOI010000016.1:0-14786 GCA_036383395.1 Saccharimonadales bacterium (SeqCode) | reverse complement strand
TTACGTCGGTGATGCTTTCTACTTGCATGTTCAGGTTGGCCAGTGTGCGGACAGCGGCGTCGCGGCCCAGGCCTACACCCTTTAAGAACACCTCAACCTTGCTCAGGCCGTGCTGTTGCTTGGCGGCGTTGCCGGCTTTTTCGGTTGCAACCTGGGCGGCGTAAGCCGTACCCTTTTTGGAACCGCGGAAGCCCAGCGCGCCAGCGCTAGCGGTCGTCAGCACTGCACCCTTGCTGTCAGTAAAGGTGATGATGGTGTTGTTGAACGTAGCCAAAATGTGCACCTGGCCGGTCGGCACGGCGCGCTTGGCTTTCTTTTTCTTTGCAGCAGGTGCTGCGTTCTGGGTCGAAGTATTTTCTGCCATATCTATTCCTTCATTATTCCCTTCGACCTAGGTCTTGGACGCAACCTTCTTAGCGGTACCGCCAACCGTTACCTTGCGGCCGCGGCGGGTGCGAGCGTTGGTCTTGGTGCGCTGGCCCTTGCTGGGCAGGTTGGCCTTGTGGCGCAAACCACGGTAGGCGCCGATGTCCTTGAGGCGCTTGATGTTGCCGGCAACGATGCGCTGCAACTCACCTTCGACGGTGTACTTTTCGTTGATAATTTCTTGGATGCGGCCGATCTCAGCGTCGGTGAGGTCCTTGACGCGAACGGTCGGCTCAACCTTAGCGGCGGTCAGGATATCGCTGCTGCTCTTGGGGCCAATGCCAAACACGTACGTCAAAGCAACCCACACTTGCTTCTCGGACGGGATGGTAACACCACTGATACGTGCCATAACTAACCCTGCCTCTGCTTGTGCTTAGGTTTCATTTTGTTGATGATGTAGAGCTTGGCTTTGCTGCCACGCCCGCGACCCTTGCGCCAAACGACTTTGTCGTCAGGGCTGATCTTCTTGACACTTGCACGCACTTTCATGCGGATCATGCTCCTTCCAGGTGCATAACACACTGCTTAGTTGATAATTACTGATGCCTCTCGAGTTGGCATCAGCTTTTGCGATAGGTGATTCTGCCCTTCGTGAGATCGTAAGGGGTCAACTCGACCGTAACGCTGTCTCCTGGCACGATGCGAATGTAGTGTTTCCGCATCTTACCGGCGACGTGAGCTATAATTTGATGGCCGTTTTCAAGTTCGACACGAAATTGAGTACCCGGAAGTGTCTCAATAATCGTCCCCGTCAACTCGATGACTTGCTTGTTACTTGCCATAAATATAACTTGGCTAATTATATCAGTTGATCTCTGGAATTACAACACCTTTACCCGTGGAGCCACTTGCGGGCTTCGGTTTCGTTTTCCATGAAGCGGATTTTGTAACTTTTGCCAGTGGCGCGCAGCATGAGATTGGTGCCGAAGCGCATCAGGCCGCCTTTGCCGATCATGACGGCGCGGTCGTAGTCCAGCCGGCCGGCCAGCTGCACCACGAGTTTGCGCGCGTCGGGGCCGACGTTGCCCAGATCCATGAGATTGTCGATGATCAGCGCTGGTCTGCCGAGCTTGCGCTGTTCGGTTATCAGGTTTTCTACGTCGTGGCCCATCTGTTCGACCGACTCCTCATCTTGGTCGCCGTGTGTGTCGATTACGATAATGCCGTCTTGGTCGAGATACACTTTGTTCTGCATAACCCATATTGTAAGCAAAGACCGCCCGAGCGTCCAATTTGCTCATGCTTTCTGTTATCATGGGGTATATGACCGAAGGAGAACTGAACGCGTCATCAGGGGTAAAGGCCGAAGCGGCCGCTGCCGGCATCATGTACGAATTGGACTTTGCCACCGGCGAGCTGAAGTGGAATGACGCGCTCTATAGCGTCATGCACTACCCGCGCACTGAGCCGCTGAACCGCGTGGAGTGGTGGGTTGACCACATTCATCCTGAAGATGCGATGATCATCAATCAGGCGATGGACAAGCTGAACGATGCCAAGGTGCCGAACTGGACGGTTGAATACCGCTTTCGCGCCGGCGACGGCGAGTACGTATACGTGCGCGACCGGGCCTCGATTATCCGCGAGCCAGATGGCCGGCCGACGCAACTTATTGGTACGCTCACGCTCAATCCAAACAAATCGCGCGGTATTGCCCAGGATGCGCCCTAGCGTTTTTTGCTCTTGCCTCTGCGGAGCAATGGCAGCAAGCTGAAGCGGCGCGTCTTTTGGCCGAGCACGTCTTCACTTTCCATCTCGTGGAAGAAGTCTGGTTGGGCATATTGGTCGTACGTGACCATGAGAGCGCGGGATTCTACGGCGCGCAGCGTTTCGAGCGATACCGAGACCAAGATCAACACGCTGGTGCCGCCAATAGCCACGTTAATGCCCGGGAAGAAGATCTGAGCGATAATCGGCCCCAGCGCCAAAAGGCCGAGCGCTAAGGCGCCAAACAGTGTCAGGCGGTTGACGGTGCGGCTTAAGTGCTTTTCGGTTTGGGCGCCGGTACGCACGCCTTCTATGAAGCCGCCCTGCTTTTGTAGGTTTTCGGCGATCTCTTTGCTGTTAAACGTCACGCTGGTGTAGAAGAAGGTGAAGATAAATACGAGCAGGAAGTACGTGATCGGATAGATGTAGGCATACCAGCCGTTTTGAGCAAAAGTGGTGGCGCTGGGCGCGGTGAACCACTTGCCGAGGTCGGCGCCGAGGTGCGCCCAATGTGTGTTGTGCGAGCCAATCAGCAGCTGGCCCACAAAACTCGGTACGCTTAAGAACGCCACGGCAAAGATGATCGGCACCACGCCGGCGCTAATAAGCTTGACTGGCAACGTCGTAGTCACGCCGCCATACGTACGGTTGCCCTGCACGCGTTTGGCGTAATTAACGGTGATACGCCGCGCGGCTTCATTGAGCTTCACCACAAGCCAGGTCACGACAACTACCGAAACCGCAATAACCACCGTGTACACGACCCCGCGGGCGCTCACGTGCAGCTGATGCCCAAAGACCGTCCAGGTGCTCGTCTTGCTCATAACCATCTGGTAGAGCGCCACCACCGTCGATGGCAGACCGCTCACGATGCCGACAGTAATCAGCAGCGAAATACCGTTACCAATGCTGCGCTCGGTAATCAATTCGCCCAGCCACATCAAAAGCATGGAGCCGCCGGTCAGCGCCGCCACCATCAGCCCCCATTGCCAAATAGAGGCGTTGGCCGTGATGTCGCCAATGCCTACTACCTGCGACGCCGTTTGGCGTACCAGGTAGATGGCGCCGATGGACTGCAAAATAGCCAGCGGGAACGTCAGCATGCGGGTATATTGGTTGATCTTGCGCTGGCCGTACTCGCCCTCTTTGCGCAGCGCCTCGAGCTTGGGAATCGCCTTGGTGAGCAGCTGCATAATAATGGACGCGTTAATGTACGGGCCCAAGCCGGCGATCATAATAGAGAAGTTGGCGAGCGCGCCGCCCGATAACACGTTCAGAAAGTTCAGCAGTTGCGGCGTGTTCGTAGAGTTAAATAGGTTTTCCAGCACCTGTTTCAGGGTTTGCGGATCGCTCAAAGGCACCGGAATGTGCGCCATGATGCGGAAGACCAACAAAATACCAAGCACGGCCACAATACGCTTGCGCATATCGGTGTTGCCGAGAGACTTCAGAATAATTCCCCAGTTCATGAGCTAGTTGTTCACCTCTTTTTGTTCAATTAGTTTCAAGTATACCAAGTCCGCTGCGCAGATGCTAGAGGCGGCTTGGCTAACGGGCGGTTGCGGCACGAGTGAGGAGGTCGGCGTAGGCTGTGTAGGCTTGCAGGCCGACATCCTCGTGCTCGCGCCGGCCAATCAGGAAGGGTCCGTACATATTGCTTTCAACAGCGTGGGCTGAGCCATCGTTGCCATCAAACCCCCAGTCGACGCTGCCGTAAATAGCCTTGGCGCCGGTCGCCCGAGCGATGCTGCGGAAGGCCACGGCTGACTGCTCATAGAGTTCTGGCGGCAGCGCTTCGGGATCGCAAGCCGTCCAGGTCGCCTCTCCCATGATGGCGCCGGGCACCGATACGCGCACGGCCGGTAGCTGCTGCAAGTGTTCTTGGCCACCAGCATTGTGCCAGAAATTGTACATGCGCAGTTCCTTTGGGCGGCCCGGCTGGTTGATTGCGTCGAACAATTCGGCGTCCTGCGCGCTATACGGGCGAACAAACCGCGGGAATTTGCCGGACATGTGCACGTACGGTTGAGCGATATGGTCGGAGTCGAGCTGCGACATAATCTCGCGCGCCTCGTCGGGTCCCACAATCAGGACGCCGTCTGGGGCGTTGCCTGCCCGCCGTTTGACTACCAGACTTTTTACGCCCGCCAGAGCACCGTTGTCCAGCTGCTCCAGGTTATACGTCGGGATGCCCATGCCGTTGGGCTCGAAAATAGTGTTGTGGACGCGCTCTTTGTCGTTGCCGAGAGTGGCGACGCTAGCCTGGTTAATAACCGGCGGCTGGTTGTTAAAATCAAGCCTGGTTTGACGGGCGCGATTCACGACAATGCCCAGCTCTGCAACATCCATCTCTACGGGCAGGCCGGGTACGCCGTAGGCATCGGCGTGCCTGGCTTCTACCGTAATTTGGGATGAAGCGCTACCGGCGCGAAAAGAGTTGGCGCCCTCTGTGGCCATTACTACGCCAATGCCGCGCTCGCCGAGCAGCCCATATAGCGTCGGTTTGTCGTAGAGAAAGCGGTCGTAATACGGGTCGGTGCCGGAGCGCGGGTCAATCCATGGCCCGCAGATATCGGGCGAATACACAAAACAGGCGGTAGCCAATGCCATCTTACATACTCCAATTATGCTTCAGTTGTTGGTACACCCATGTAGCCACCGCTCTGGTGCGCCCACAGTGTAGCATAGATGCCGCTCTTTGACCTCAAGAGTTCTTGATGTGTGCCGACCTGCACGACACGGCCTTTGTCCATGACGATGATGCGGTCCATGCGCTGGATCGTGCTCAGCCGGTGCGCCACGACCAGCGCGGTGCGGTCTTTCATGAGCCGCCACAAAGCTTCCTGGATGTACTTTTCGCTGCGGCTGTCCAGGGCACTGGTGGCTTCATCTAGCACCAAGATGGGTGCATCTTTCAAGATGGCACGTGCAATCGCCACGCGCTGGCGCTGGCCGCCGCTCAGTTTGACGCCGCGTTCACCCACAAGAGTGTCGTATTTCTTTGGCAGCACGTCCACGAATTCGTCCACATAGGCCAGCTTGGCGGCCTCGCGCATCTGCTTGGCGCTCGCACCGGGCCGGCCGTAGGCGATGTTTTCGGCGATGCTGCGGTGGAACAGCAACGGTTCCTGCGGTACGTAAGCGATGTACTCGCGCAGTTCGTGCTGCGGTAAGTCACGCACGTCTACCCCGCCAATGGAGATATTACCGCCACTGGTGTCCATAAAGCGCAGCAGCAGTTTGGTGAGCGTCGTTTTGCCGCTGCCGCTGTACCCAACCAGGCCGATCTTTTCGCCCGGTGTGATGTCCAGGCTGAAGTTGGCGACCGCTTGCTGGCCTTTGCCGGCATCGCTGTAGCGGTAGACTACGTTTTCGAAATTTACATGCAGCGCGCCTTTTGGCAGATGCAGCGGCTCCGCGGGGTCAACAACGGTTTGCGGAATGAGCATGGTTTTCATGGACTGGTAAGCGGCGCCCATGGCGTTTTCGTACTGTTTTATAAGGTCGGCGATGGCCTGCGTAGCAGTAATCATGCGCACCACATACAGCTGCACCAGTGTGACGATGGCGATGGAAATCGTGCCTTGCTTGTACATATGCGCGGTCATGAGTAGCAAGATACACACGGCAATGGCCGCCAAAATCATGCGGCCGTCATCGGCGGGCACCGATGAAACCCATGTACGGTACTGAATGCGGGCCCAGTGGGAGAGCGGCTTTTCCAAGTGCTCCTCTTCGTATGCTTCGCTGGCAAAACTCTTGACCGTGGGGCCGTGGCTCAGCGCGTCACCCACCGCACCGGCCAGGTCGCTGCTGGCCTCGCTTAGTTCACGGCGCAAACGCAGCCGCCAGCGGCTCATCGTAACGGTAAACGCTAGAACCGCCGCCATAGCAAGCAACGTCACCAGGGCCAGCGGCCAGGAGTGCGCGCCCACAACAATAATGCCCGCAATGATAATGACCGCTTGCGTCGGACCGCCCAGCATGAAAATAAGGCAGTAGTCGCTGTACACACTGCGCAGCTGGACTGCCTGCGAGCCAAGCGCGCCGAAGTAACTGTTGCTGTAGAATTCGTAATCTTTCTGCAGGAAGTTGCCAAAAATGGTGCGCTGAATGAATGATGAGCCGACCGCGCCGTTATGGCTAATGGTGTAGCCGCCAATGCCCCACAGCACAGCATATGCAATGGCCAGCAGCAAAATAACAACGACATGGTGGCCAACTTGGTCGAAGTGCCGCGTAAAGATAGCCTGCACGCCATACGCAATCTGGACCGGAATGAGCACGTTGTAGAGCACCAGAGCCGGAATACGGCAGCCAAAACAGGCCAGCAAGTTCCATTTGTCTATAAGTGTGGCTCGGATGAACAGCCGGTGGATGGCGCGGGTAATTTCGCGGTCGGGGCGGGCGCTTATGTTGTTAACCATGGAGGTACTATACCAAAAACGCGCCCGATGGCGAGCGCGTTTTCAGGTTAGGGTCAAATGCCTTAGGCCTTCTTGGCTTTCGCCTTCGCCTTGCTGGCGACCTTCGCTTCTTTCTTTTCGGTTTTCTTGGGGTTTACCGGGCGCGCCAACGCGTCAACCTTTTCAAAGGTGCCGCCGGCTTTTTGCACGGCTTCCAGCGCGCTGGTGCTGATGCCCTGGGCCTTCACGCTAACCTTCTTGGTTACGTCGCCCTTGCTGATAATCTTAACGCGAACGTATGGGTTCGAGATAAGTCCAGCCTTCGCAAATGCTTCAGCGTCAGCGACCTTGCCGCCAAAGGCATCGAGCTGACCGGTGTAAATCACCTCAGCGCGGACCTTGATGCTGCGGAAACCCGGCAGCTTCGGCAGGCGCTGCATGAGGGGGTTCTGACCACCTTCAAAGCCGGGGCGCTTGCTGGAGCCGGTACGAGACATCTGGCCCTTGGTACCGCGGCCGGCAGTCTTGCCCTGGCCGGCGGCAATGCCGCGACCGACGCGCTTTGGCGCCTTGTTCTTACTGATGTTCAGTTCGTTGTACTTCATAGTTTTTACGCCTCAGCTTTCTTGGCTGCCGGTTTCTTGTCGGCGGCTTCGGCCTTTTCGGTCTTGGGAGCGGCCTTTTTTGCGTTCCGGCGGGTCACCCACTGGTTAGCGGGTACCAGCAGTTGCAGGGCGGCGATGGTTGCGTACGCTGAGTTGGTCTTGTTGCTGGAGCCCAGCGACTTGCTCAGAGCGTTGCTTACGCCGGCTACTTCCAAGACGGTGCGGACGGTGCCGCCGGCGATCAGGCCGGTACCGGGGCTAGCCGGCTTGACCAGAATGTTGGCGCCGCTAACCTTGGCCATAACTTCATGCGGAATGGTGCCGTTGTGGATTGGCACGGATACAAAGTGTTTCTTGGCGATTTCAGTCGCCTTGGTAACGGCGGCAGTTACGTCAGCACCTTTGGCGGTGCCGATGCCGACGCGGTTTTTGCGGTCACCCACAACGACCAGCGCACGGAAACGGAAACGACGGCCGCCCTTTACTACGCGGGCCACGCGGTCGATGTGCACCACGCGCTCGTCAAATTGTTTTTCTTCCGGAGCCACCTCCGGACGGCGGCCGCGCGGACCTTGGCCGCGGCCACCACCCTGGCCACCGCGTTGCGGGCGGCTGTTCTGGGCGCGAGCTTCGGCGGCTGCTTGCTGTACAGCAGTATTTTCTTCAGCCATATTAGAACTCCAATCCTGCTTTACGGGCAGCGTCAGCCAGAGCGGCGACGCGGCCATGGTAGATGTGACCACCGCGGTCGAAGACAACAGCCTTCACCTTGGCGGCTTGTGCTTTTTTGGCAACCTGCTCGCCAACCCATGCGGCGCGCTCGGTCATCGAGCCCTTCGCAGCCTTGCTGCTGACGGTCGAAACGTAGGCCAGCGTTCTGCCGGCAGTGTCGTCGATCACCTGGGCGGTGATGTGACGGTTTGAAATGTAGACGCTCAGGCGCGGGCGCTCAGCGGTGCCGGATACGGTGGCACGAACGCGATGCTTGCGCTGCCATTGGTTCTGTAACTTGTGCAAAAGCGAGTTCATGCTACTTTTCCTTTCCAGACTTGCCGCTCTTGCGCAGGATGCGCTCGCCGGCATACTTAATGCCCTTGCCCTTGTACGGTTCAGGCTTCTTCAGGGAGCGGATTTCGGCAGCAACCTGGCCCACCTGCTGCTTGTCGATGCCACCTACGGTGATGGTGTTCTGCTCGGTCTTGGCGGTGATGCCCTGCGGCAGCTTGTAGATAACGTCGTGGCTGAAGCCCAGGTTGAACTTCAGGTCGGCGCCCTGCGTCGCTACGCGGTAACCGACACCATTAATTTCGAGCTTTTTCTCGAAGCCCTGGCTTACGCCTTGGACCATGTTGGCCACCAGCGTGCGCATCAGGCCGTGTTTGGCCTTGGGGCCGGCTTCGTCATTCTCACGGGTGACGACTGCTTGGCCGTCGGCAACCGTTACGGTGACGCCCGGCATCGTGAACTGCTTGAGCGTGCCCTTCGGGCCAGCCACAGTCACGAAATCGGGGTCGACAGTGATTGTCACGCCGCTCGGGATTGCAATCGGTAGTTTTCCTATACGACTCATCGATCTCTCCTTAGTATATTTTGCAAATTAATTCGCCGCCCACACCTTGCTTCTTGGCTTCGGCGCCGGTCATAACACCCTTGCTGGTGCTTACGATAACCACACCGCGGCCGCCCTTGACCACTGGGATTTCCTTGCTGCTGCTGTATTCGCGGCGGCCCGGTTTGCTCAGGCGGACAATTTCGGTGATGCGGGCGTTTTCGCCATCGCGGGTGATCACAATTTTCAGGGTTTTGCCGATCTCGGCGTCAGCCACAGCCACGTCGGCCACGAAGCCGCTCTGCTTCAGCAGTTCGGCAACAGCCTGCTTGGCCTTGCTGTGCGGCATCGAGACTTCGCTCTTGCGCACGGCAACGGCGTTGCGGATGCGGGTCAGCATGTCGGCGATAGGGTCAGTAGAAGTCATGTTACTCATTTCATTCTTCCTTTCTACCAGCTGGCCTTTGTTACGCCAGGGATTTCTCCCTTGCTCGCGTGTTCGCGGAATGAGATGCGGGAAAGACCGAACTGGCGCATGTAGCCATGCGGGCGGCCGGTTTCGACGCAGCGGTTCTTCAGGCGGGTCGGGCTCGAGTTGCGGGGCAACTTGGCCAGGCCTTCCATGTCGCCCAACTGCTTCAGTTCAGCACGCTTGGCAGCGTACTTGTCGTGCATTTTGCGGCGCTTCAGGTCGCGTGCAACATTAGACTTACGTGCCATTACTTGGCCTCCTTTTCGAATGGCATGCCAAATTTCTCGAGGAGCAGCTTGGCATGTGCAGGTTCAACGCACTTGATGGTGAAAACGGCTTGCAGGCCGTGCGAGGTGGTGGTTTCGTCAAAGGTCAGTTCCGGGAAGACCGACTGGTCAACCATGCCCAGAGAGAAGTTACCCTGACGGTCAAACGCTTTGTTGGATACACCGTGGAAGTCGCGCAAGCGCGGCAGCACGATAGTAATCAGGCGGTCCATGAACTCGTACATTTTGTCGCCGCGCAGCGTGACTTTCAGGCCGATCATGTTGCCTTCGCGCAGCTTAAAGCTAGCGATAGACTTCTTAGCGATGGTCTGAGCCGGCTTCTGGCCAGTAATCTTGGTCAGGGTGTTGGTGGCGGCTTCGATCACCTTTTTGTCGTCCTTGGCTTTACCCAGGCCGACGTTCAGGGTGATCTTTTGCAGGCGGGGCACCATGTGCGGGTTGGTCAGGCCGAGTTCTTTCTGCAGCTCAGCGGCGATCCGCTCGCGGTAGTCAGAACGAAGGCGAGCAGTAGTAGCGGTTTGCTTCGTTGCGGTAGCCATTACTTGATCTCCTTTCCGGTCTTCTTAAAGACGCGCTTCTTGGTGCCGTCCTTGGCAATCTCGTAGCCGATGCGGCTGGGCTTTTTGCTGGTCGGCTCAACGATGGCGACCTTGCTCACCCACATGGGTTTGGTCAGGTCGATGATGCCGCCTTGCGGGTTGGTGCGGGTCGGCTTAACATGCTTCTTCACAATGTTGATGCCTTCCACGGTCACCTTGTTTTCGCGCGGGTGAGTGGCCAGGACCTTGCCGGTCTTGCCTTTGTACTTACCGGCGACGACAACAACAGTGTCGCCCTTCTTCAAACGAATCTTGTACACTTTGTCTTCAATCTTATTCTTGGTGCTCATTACAGTACCTCCGGCGCCAGGCTGATGATCTTGGCATAGCCGAGGTCACGCAGTTCGCGCGGCACTGGGCCAAAGATACGGGTTGCCTTGGGCAGCTTGTCGTCGCCGATAATCACGGCGGCGTTGTCGTCGAACTTGATGGTCGAGCCGTCTTTGCGGCGGATCTTCTCTTGGGTGCGGACGACAACAGCCTTGACGACTGCCTTCTTTTTTACGTTACCTTGCGAGTTAGCGTCCTTAACGGTCGCGACGATGATGTCACCAACGCGAGCGTAACGGCGGCGGGTGCCGCCCAGGACGCGGATACACAAAATTTCCTTTGCGCCAGAGTTGTCACAGACAACCAAGCGGGTTTCTTGCTGGACCATTACGCCTGCTCCTCCCCTTCGGCCTTGTCAGCCTTGGCAGCTTTCTTGGCGTCTTGGGTGTCTTTTTCGGCCTTCTTGGCCTTTTCGGCGGCGATGATCTCAGGTTCAGCCTCTACGTGCTGAACGCCAGCCTTCTCGACCACGCGCAGCAACTTGTGGTGCTTGCGGGCAGAAATCGGGCGGGTCTCGACGATAACAACCTTGTCGCCTTCGTTGGCTTCGTTCTTTTCGTCGTGCGCCATAAAGCGCTTGGTGATGGTGTATTGCTTACGGTACAGCGGGTGCGTCAGGCGCACATGCTCGGTCACGACAATCGTCTTGTCGGTTTTCTTGGAAGCAACAACACCGGTAATTGTCTTAGCCATTACTTGGTCTCCTTTGCGAGTTGCTCACCGAGCACCGTCAGGATGCGAGCGAGGTCCTTGCGCTTGCCGCGGATAACGCGGACGTTTTGGACTTCGCCCATGCCGTGGCGACGCTTCAGTTCAATAATCTCCTCACGAAGCTTGGTGCTCTCTGTTGTGAGCTGCTCGGTGGAAAGCTTGCGGATATCTACAATCTTCATATTACAGCTCCTCCTTCACCAAGAATTTCGTTTTTACCGGCAGCTTGTGAGCTGCGAGGCGCATTGCTTCGCGGGCGGTCTCTTCTGCGACACCTTGCATTTCAAACATGATGGTGCCGGGCTTGACCTTGGCGGCGAAGTATTCGGGGCTGCCCTTGCCAGAACCCATCTTCACGTCCAACGGCTTCTTGGTCACCGGAGTGTGCGGGAAAATGCGGATCCAGATTTTGCCGCCGCGTTTGATGTAGCGGGTCATGGCCTGGCGGGCGGATTCGATTTGGCGGCTGGTGATGCGCTCGTGGCCCTGGGCCTGGAGTGCGAACTCACCGTAGGCAATGTAGTTGCCCGCGGTTGCCACGCCGCGGATCTTGCCTTTGCGTACCTTGCGGAACTTTGTACGGTTCGGGACTAACATGTTAGCTTACCTCCCCCTTGTAGATCCACACCTTAACGCCGATGATGCCGGAGCCAGGGAACAGGGCGTCTACCTTAGCGTAGTCGATGTCGGCGCGCAGGGTGTGCAGCGGTACAGAACCGGCTACTTCCTTTTCGCGGCGGGACATTTCGGCGCCGTTCAGACGGCCGGCAACCTCGATGCGGATGCCAAGGGCGCCAGCGCGCATGGTTGCGGCGGCCGAGCTCTTGATGGCGCGGCGGAAGCTCATGCGGCGCTCAATCTGGTGGGCGATGTTCTCGGCAACCAGCTTGGCGTACAGTTCCGGCTTTTTGATCTCTTCGATGTTCACGCGAACTGGAACACCGTAGATCTTTTCGATGGTAGCTTTCAGCTCGGTAGCGCCAGAACCGCCGCGGCCAATGACAACACCAGCCTTAGCGGTGGTGATGGTCACGGTCACCAGGTTTGGCGAGCGCTCGATGTCTACTTTGTTGATGGCGGCTCGTGAGCCCAACTTCTTAGTGATCATACGGCGCACGGCGAGGTCATCGGCCAAATACTTGGCGTACTCGCGCTTGCCCACGAACCATTTGCTGCGCCAGTCTTTGTTGACCTGGAGGCGCATAGAAATCGGATTTACTTTTTGACCCATGTTATTTTGCCTCCTTCTCGGTCTTGGCGGCCGGTTTCTTTGCCTGGCGTTGCTCGCCGTCGACAACCACGCGGATGTGGCTGGTGCGGCGCATAAACGGCAGGGCGCGGCCGTGTGCGGCTGGGCGGAAACGCTTCAGGCGCGGACCGCTCGTAACGCTGATTTCAACGATCTTCAGGGTGTCGGGCTTGTAGTTGTGGTTGTGGTCGGCGTTGGCGCGGGCGCTCATGATGGTCTTCTTGACCGGCAGCGCGGTGCGGCGCGGGGTGTGTTCCAAAATGACCAATGCGTCGGCAACAGTACGGCCGCGGACCAAGGCAGCAACAACGCTCACCTTGCGCGGGCTCATACGAACGCCTTTAGCGATAGCTAGTACGCCCATATTACTTACCGCCCTTTGCCAGCTTACCGCCGTGGTTACGGAACTTGCGGGTCGGCGAAAATTCGCCGAGTTTGTGGCCAACCATGTTCTCGGTCACGAACACCGGCACGTGGACTTTGCCGTTGTGCACCGCGAAAGTGCGGCCAACGAATTCCGGTGCGATGGTGCTGGAACGAGCCCAGGTCTTGATAATGGTACGGTCTTCGGCCCCCAATGCGGCTGCTTTTTTGGCAAGCTTGGGGTCGATGAACGGGCCTTTCTTTAGGGAACGACTCATATCTTTACCTCTTACTTCCTCTTAGCCGCATGACGGCTCTTAACAATGAATTTGTCGGTCGATTTGCGGGTGCGGGTCTTGTAGCCCAAGGTCTTCTGACCCCACGGTGTGCGGGGAGCCTTGGCAGTACCGTGACGGCCACCGTCACCACCACCGTGCGGGTGGTCGGCTGCGGCCATAACCACACCGCGCACCGACGGGCGAACGCCCATGTGGCGCTTGCGGCCGGCCTTACCAATTTTGACGTTCTGGTGTTGTTCGTTACCGACAACGCCGAGGCTGGCGGTGCATTCCAGGCGAACCAAGCGGACTTCACCGCTGGGCAGGCGCACCTGGGCGTAGTCACCTTCTTTCGCCATCAGCTGAGCGCTGGCACCAGCGGAGCGCACCATTTGGGCGCCGCGGCCAGCCTTCATTTCGATGGCGTGGATGGTGCTGCCCACCGGGATGTTTTTGAGGGGCAGACGGTTGCCGTTCTCGATGGCAACTTCTTCGCCGCTCGAGATAACCTGGCCAACCTTCATGTCCTTGGCAGCCAGGATGTAGTGGTAAATGCCGCTGTTTTCCTTGATACGGGCAATACGGGCGCTGCGGTTCGGGTCGTATTCGATGTGCTCAATCGTCGCGGTTATGCCAGCGGCCAGGTTGAAGTCCATAATACGGTAGAATCGGCGCACGCCGCCGCCCTTGTGGCGGGTAGTAATGCGGCCTTGGTTGTTGCGGCCGTTCTGGGTGCGCTTGGCAACCAGCAAGGAGCGCAATGGCTTCCTCGTGGTAATCTCAGCCGTGTCCTGGCTGGTCATACCGCGGCGACCGGGGGTCGTCGGCTTGTGTGCTTTAATCGCCATTACTTCTTCTCCTCTTTCTCAGCCTTCTTGGCGGCCTTTTTGTCCTTCTTGGACTCTTCTTCGGGCTCGTCAAAGAACGGCAACTTGTGGCCTTCGGCCAGTGTGACGTACGCCTTTTTGCTGTCAGAGCGTTGGCCGGCGATGGCGCGGCCGCCCTTGCGGACCAGGCGAGTTGCCTTGCCCTTGACGTTGGCGATGTTCACTTCGGTCACGACGACTTCGAACTGCGCCGCAACGGCGGCAGCCACGGTGTGCTTGTTGGCGTCGGTCGGCACGTCAAAGACGTATACGCGCTTTTGCGTACCGAGTGTGTAGGTCTTTTCGCTCAGGCGCGGGCGGAGCAAAGTGGTCTTACTCATTACTTTTTACCTCCCAGCCAAGTTTTAATAACGTCGAGTGATTTCTCGGTGATAACCAGCACGTCGGCGTTCATGATGTCGTAGACGTTCAGGTAGCTGGCGGCGCTGCTCTTGACCTTCGGCAGGTTGCGCACGGCGCGCTCCACCAGGTCGTCTTTGTTCTCGAGCACGACCAGCACGTTGCCGGTGGCTTCGATCTTGCCGAGCAGCTTGGAAATGGCGTTTACCTTGCCGTCACTGCTTACAAAGCTCTCGATGACCTTGATGCGGCCTTCAGAAGCGGCCAGGCTCAAGGCTTGGCGCAACGCTTTGCGCTTGGCGGTTACGTTGACCTTAACAGAGTAGTTCTCTTCGCCGGTCGGGCCAAAGGCGACGCCGCCGCCCCGCCAAATGGGGTTGCGGGTAGAGCCGAAACGAGCCCGGCCAGTGCCCTTTTGCTTCCACGGTTTCTTGCCGCCACCACTAACAAGGCCGCGAGTTTTGGTTTGCGCCAGGTTGTCGCGGCCGTTTGCCAGGTATGCGGTGTAAGCGAGCTTCAGAAGCTCGTGGTTTTCCGGCATAGCGGCAAAGACGGTCTTGTCCAACGTGGCAGCG
>DASVOI010000015.1:0-20030 GCA_036383395.1 Saccharimonadales bacterium (SeqCode) | reverse complement strand
ATTTCCGTCGGTGACAAGTTGGGCGGCCGCCATGATAACAAGGGTGTTATCGCCCGCATTCTTCCTATCGAAGACATGCCGTTCCTCGAGGACGGTACTCCGGTAGACATCGTGCTAAACCCGCTCGGCGTGCCCTCCCGTATGAACCTCGGCCAGCTGTTTGAGACCCACTTGGGTATGGCTGCCCGCGCTCTTGGCATCAAGGTTGCCAGCCCGTCGTTTAACGGCGTGCCAGTTGCCAAGATCCAAGACCTCCTGAAGGAAGCCGGCTTGCCCGAAGACGGCAAGCAGCAGCTGTACGACGGCCGCACCGGCGAGCCGTTTGCCGAGCGCACTACCGTAGGCAGCATGTACATGATTAAGCTGAACCACATGGTCGCCGACAAGATCCACGCCCGCTCGACCGGCCCTTACACCATGGTTACCCAGCAGCCGCTCGGCGGTAAGGCCCAAAACGGTGGCCAGCGCTTCGGCGAAATGGAAGTATGGGCGCTGGAAGCCTACGGCGCTGCCAGCACCCTGCAAGAAATGCTGACCATTAAGTCTGACGACGTCTATGGCCGCTCCAAGGCGTATGAGTCGATCATCAAAAAGACCGAAATTGTCGGTCCGAAAGTCCCCGAAAGCTTCAACGTGCTGGTGAAGGAACTGCAAGGCCTTGGTCTTAAAGTTGATCTGGTTGCCAGCAACAAGGTTGTCGACGCCGAAGAAGTGCTCGCCACCAACGTCCGCGACGAAGCCGCCCACCAAGCCGAAGTTGACGTACCTGCGCCGGCTATCTCCGACGTAGACGTCACCGAAGACGCTGCCGTGGACGAATTTATGACCATGGAAGACGAAGTGACTGACGAAGAAGAAAACATTGCCGCCGCAGACGACGACATGGGAGGGGATGAATTCTCCGTTGAAGAAGAAGCTAATGACGAAAAGGAGGTAGCGTAATGCGTCGCTATTCATACGGCACCAACATTGCTGATTTTGACGCGGTCCGCCTGGCTGTAGCCAGCGCTGCCGACATTCTTGAATGGTCGTACGGTGAGGTTACCAAGCCGGAAACCATCAACTACCGCACCCAGAAGCCCGAGCGCGACGGCTTGTTCTGTGAGCGCATCTTTGGGCCGGTAAAGGACATTAACCCGCACGACGCCAAGTACAAGGGCGTGCGCAGCCGCGAAGCTGCCGTCGACAAGAACGGCGAGTTGGTGACCAAGAGCATTGTGCGCCGCGAGCGCATGGGCCACATCAGCTTGGCTGTGCCGGTCGCTCACATTTGGTTCCTGCGCGGCACCCCGAGCGCCATTGGCCTGCTCTTGGGTGTCACCGTGAAGAACCTGGAGCGCGTGGCTTACTTTGCCAGCTACATCATCAAGCGCGTAGACGTTACCAAGCGCGACAAGTACCGCGCTGACAAAGAAGCTGAGTTTGCTGCCGCCAAGGAAGCTATCAAGATCCGCTACGAAAAAGAAGCCGAAAAAGAAGCCGCCAACCTGAAAGCGCTGGCCGAAATGCAAACCAAAGAAATGAACGAAGTAGACAAGGAGTTCGAACAGCTGAAGAACCAGCTCGACTCCCTGGAGAAGCTGCACCTCATTTCCGAAGCCGACTACCGTGCGCTGCCGGATGAACTCCGCAGCCTCGTCGAAGTCGGTATGGGCGGCCAGGCTCTGAAAGCGCTGCTCGACGAAATCGAACTCGTTGACCTCATTAAAGAACTGACCGCTGAAGCCGACGAGGCCAAGGGCCAGCGCAAGAAGAAGATCATGAAGCGCCTGCGCCTGCTGGAAAGCATGGACCGTGCCGGCATCGAACCGTCCAGCATGTGTCTGTCGGTGTTGCCGGTGATCCCGCCCGACCTGCGCCCCATGGTGCAGCTCACCGGCGGCCGTTTCGCAACCAGCGACTTAAACGACCTGTACCGCCGCGTCATCAACCGTAACAACCGCCTCAAGAAGCTCATCGAGCTGAACGCACCAGAAGTTATCCGCCGCAACGAGCAGCGCATGCTGCAAGAAGCCGTTGATGCGCTGATTGACAACAACAGCGCTCGCAGTGGCCGCGCTGTGGCCGCTACCGGCCAGCGTCGCCGCCTGAAGTCCTTAAGCGACATGCTGAAGGGCAAGCAAGGACGGTTCCGCCAGAACCTTTTGGGCAAGCGCGTTGATTACTCCGGCCGCTCCGTTATCGTTGCCGGCCCGGAACTCAAGATCAGCCAGTGTGGTCTGCCCAAGATGATGGCGCTTGAATTGTTCAAGCCGTTCGTGATCGGTGAACTGATTGCCCGCGAGCAAGCTCATAACATTCGTTCTGCCACCCGCATGATCGAAACCGGCGAAGCCGCCGTCTGGGACGCTCTGGACGAAGTGATCCGTGGCAAGTACGTGCTTTTGAATCGCGCGCCGAGCCTTCACCGTTTGAGCATCCAGGCGTTCCAGCCGGTGCTCATCGAGGGCCGCGCCATTCAGCTGCACCCGCTCGTATGTAAGGGCTTTAACGCCGACTTCGACGGTGACCAGATGGCCGTGCACCTGCCTTTGAGCGACGAGGCTCAGGCCGAGGCCCGCGACATCATGGCCGCGAACGCCAACCTGCTGAAGCCGGCAGACGGTACGCCGATCCTGCACATCGAGCAGGACATGGTGCTGGGCTGCTACTACCTGACTTACGAGCGCGCAAGCGTGTCCGGCAAGGCCATTCGTCCGTTCCTCAGCCTTGAGGAAGCTCTAATGGCCCTAGACAACGAAAACATTAAGCTGCAATCCCGTGTGCGCCTGCCGTTCCGCGGCATCGTTCGCGAGACCACCATCGGCCGTTTGCTGTTCAACGAAGTGTTCCCCGAAGACTTCCCGTTCCAGGACGAACCGATGACCAAGAAGCGCCTGCAGCAAGTTATGGCTTTGGTATACGCCAAGTACGGTCAAGTCCAGACCGCCGAAATCGCTGACATCCTGAAGGACCTCGGCTTTAAAGTGGCTACCATGTCCGGTATTTCCATGGGCATGGGCGACTTTACGCCGATTGCCGGTATGGATGGCGTTATCGGCGAGGGAGATGACCGCGCTGCGGCCATCTCCGAGCAATATGAGCAAGGCTTTATTACCGAAGAAGAGCGTTACCGCCTGACCGTAGAAACCTGGACCAAGGTCGACACCAAGGTGCAGGAACTGCTGGCCCAGCAAATGGTTGGCCAAGAGAACACGATGGCTATCGCCATCACCTCTGGCGCCCGTGGTAACATTTCCCAGATGAAGATGTGTGTGGGCATGCTTGGTATGTTCAGCGACGCTTCCGGCCGCGCTATTGAGCTGCCGGTGAAGTCCGGCTACATCCAAGGCCTGGACCCGCTGGAGTACTTCACCGGTACCCGCGGTACCCGTAAGGCGCTTATCGACATCGCCCTCAAGACCGCCGACGCCGGTTACCTGACGCGCCGTTTGGTCGACGTTGCCCAAGACGTGTTTACCATTAGCGTAGACGACGTTGACGAGGAACTCGACCCCGGCTTTGCCATGTACCGCTCCGACGCCGACGAAATTGGCGTCAACTACGCGAGCCGGCTGGAAGGCCGCTACGCTGCTGAGACCGTTAAGGGTCATGTCAAACGCGGCGAGCTGATCACTGCTGACATGGCAAAAGCCATCGAAGCTGACGAAAAGATCGACGGCTTGAAGATCATGAGCGTTTTGAGCGCCACTTCCGTGCACGGTGTGCCGCAGAAGTCGTACGGTGTTGACCCGGCTACCGGCAACATCGTTGCCGGCCATCACCCGATCGGCGTTATCGCCGCTCAGTCTATTGGTGAGCCTGGTACCCAGCTGAGCCTGGACTCCAAGCACCGCTCTGGCGCCGTTGTCGCCGACGACACCGCCCAGGGTCTGAGCCGTGTCGAAGAGTTGTTCGAAATCCGCACCCCGAAGGGCCAGGCCTACCTGACCGACATCGCTGGTACGGCAAATGTCTGGGAAGACGGTGACCACTACGTGGTCCAAGTCACCGCCAAAGACAAAGAGAACTTGACCTTCTCTCTTGGTGAGCGCGTTGCTAAGGTGCGCAGCGGCACCGACGTAGCTATTGGCGACGTCGTAGCCAGCCAAGAAGACGGTTCCGAGCCGCTGGTCGCCCCCATGGCGGGCAAGGCCGAGGTAACCGACAAAGCGGTTATTATCACCCCGGCCGGCCAGAGCGTGGTGCGCTACGAGATCCCGGGCTTCAAGCAGATCATGGTGCAGGACGGCGACGCCGTAGAAGCAGGCCAGCGCCTGACCAACGGTTCTATCAACCTGCCTGAGCTGATGCGCCTGCAGGGCGTTGAGTCCACCCAGCGCTACATCATGAACGAAATTCTGCGCATCTTTGCCGCGCAGGGCCAGAACATCGCCGACAAGCACCTCGAGATCATCGTGCGTCAGATGTTCAGCCGCGTTCAGATTGAAGAGGCTGGCGACAGTGAGTTCGTAACCGGCGACATCGTCAGCAAGCTGGCGGCCGTCGAAGCCAACGACTCGCTGACCCGCGAACACAAGACGCCGGCCAAGTACAACCAGCTGATCTTGGGCATCACCAAGGCCTCGTTGAGCACCGACTCATTCTTGAGTGCGGCGTCCTTCCAGGACACCACCCGCGTGCTCATCGCCGCAGCCACTTCTGGTCGTATCGACAAGTTGTTCGGCCTGAAGGAAAACGTGATCTTGGGCCGCAAGATCCCGGTAGGCACTGGCTTTATGGCCGAAGAAGCCGAAGCCGAAGAGTTGGCCGCCGCCGAAGCGTAGGAAGCGCTTCTGGCCTCTCAATGAAACTGGTCCGTCCCTCGGGGCGGCCAGTTTCTTTTTGTACATTAATATTATATAATATGCACTAATGAGTTTTGAACTCCCTCAAAATGGCGACTTCAACCTAACACACCACTTGCGCGTGCCGGTTATTGGCGAGCCGGGTGCCGGCGAGATGGTGCCGCTGCCTGATGGCCGTCCGCTGACACCGCTGGAAGAAGCACTCTTCGCGCAGTACCAAGCCCAGGCCGATCGCGTAGAGCCGCTGGCGCCGCACGACGCAGACGACGCGGTCCGGTACCGCTTAGGCATGGTGGTGCCCAAGGTCGGCGGCACGCTCGACGCAGTGGTGTTCGCGCACGAGGGCGAGTACGCCGGCGCCCGCCTGAGCGGCTGGCCGGTCGCCCATGAGCTGGGCGTTGCGCAGGCCACCCTGTTTTCTCGCGCCGATGGCGGCCTGGAGGGTGAACAATGGGTGCCGCAGATGGCCGAGATCGCCCTTGATGGCTTACGGCGCTGGGACTGGCACGGCCTATTGCCGCGGAGGTACGGCGTCGGCGATCGCCTGGCCCGCCAGATTGCCAAAGCCGGCAAAGCCCCTATGCTGCGTGACATCGTCGAGCAGCACCTCAGGGAAGAATACTAGGCGATGTTTGAGCATTCCGGGCCGGTCCCGACCGAAATGAGCCGCCGGAATTTTTTGCGCATGGCGGTGGCCGTGCCAGTCGGTGCTGCCGCGGCTATGGTGCTGGAGCCGACGGCGGCGCTGCTCGAAGACAATGTCAACGAGCGCACATCCATGCATGCCGGCAACGCCAACTGGGAAGAGCAGGTAGGCCAGGCCTGCGGCCCGCAACCTGCCGACACTTGCGTGCAGCAGTTCGATGACAGCCAAGCAGGCGAAGCGGTGCTGGGCGCCCCAGTGTGGGAGGAAGCGACCTTCCGCGCCATACCGTCGCTCCTGCACGACATAATTACCAAGCAAGACGAGTACGACTTCATTGCACCGCCGCGCAATGTGCTAGTGGGCAGCCGCGAAGCACGGATCGGTATGACCCGCGCCGAACTCGTAACTGGTGCCATAACCACGGCGCTATTCGCGGCGTCCCACAATGGCACGGCGCGTGGCTTCAACACGCACACCGTGCCGCTGACCCAAGCTATCGGCGGCGGCGTATTCTGGTGGTTGCAACGCCGTTTTGGCTATTTCTCTAACACGACGGCGCATATGGCATCCAACGGCCTGGGCGTGCTGCGCGGCCGCCGGCGCTGATGTTGTAAAGAACTACTAAACCTGCTAAAATAACAGAGTCATCAATAAGCAATCTGAGCTAGACGGCTTATGAGTGTAGCAGAGTTGGCACTCGCCGCACTCCGTCTTTGGCGGAAGAATGCATTCTAAGGAGTAATAATGCCAACAATCAACCAACTTGTCCGCAAGCCGCGTGCCAAGGTGACGAGCAAGAGCAAGTCGCCGGCCATGCAGCGTGTGGTCAACAACCTCAAAACCAAGAGCTATGAAAAGGCTTCACCGCTGAAGCGTGGCGTTTGTGTGAAGGTCACCACCAAGACCCCGAAGAAGCCGAACTCGGCCCTTCGTAAGGTTGCCCGCGTACGCCTGACCAACGGCTACGAAGTGTGGGCTTACATCGGCGGCGAAGGCCACAACCTGCAGGAACACGCCATGGTGCTGGTGCGCGGTGGACGCGTCAAGGACCTTCCGGGTGTACGCTACCACATTGTGCGCGGCGCGCTCGACCTCCAAGGCGTGCAAAACCGCAAGAAGGCCCGCAGCAAGTACGGCGCCAAGAAGGAGAGCAAGTAATGAGTCTCCTGTTGGAATGTAACCCGAAACTGTGCGGACCATGCGACATGGCCATTCAGGACTTCGGTCCCGGCGCCTTTTACCACCGTGCTTCAGCGGGCTTTGTCTTGACAGAGTTCGGTCATGACGTTGACGGCATCTGCCCCGAAGTAGTACTTGGCCAGCTCGGCCACGAAGAACGGACTGCCGTTGGCCTGCGTATGGCCGCTCTTATGCCGCAAATGACTGAAGTAGGAGGTGCACTGTAATGCCCCGTCACAAGACTAAAGCTCTGGTGCGCGACGTCGCCCCAGACCGTATGTACAACAGCGTCCAAGTTAGCCGCATTATCAACCGCGTGATGCGCCACGGCAAAAAGCAAGTTGCTGAGCGCCTGGTATACACCGGTATGGAAAAGGCCGCGACCAAGTTGAAGGTGGAAAACCCGCTGGAAGTGTTTGAACGCGCCCTGGCTAACATTCAGCCGCACATGGAAACCCGCTCCCGCCGTGTTGGCGGCGCCAACTACCAGATCCCGTTCGAGGTGAAGGGCCAGCGCCAGCAGCACTTGACTACTATGTGGTTCGTCCAAGCCGCTCGCTCCCGCAAGGGCATGAGCATGGCCGACCGCCTGGCCGCCGAGCTTATGGAAGCCTACAACAACCAAGGCGCTGCCGTGAAGAAGAAGGAAGACACGCACAAGATGGCTGAAGCCAACCGTGCCTTCGCTCACTTCGCGAGGAGCTAATCCGAACTAAGGCGAGGATTTGCAAGACCATGAGGACGACGCTGGAGTACCGAGGCCATACGATAACCCTGGACAACAGGGACTATTCTCGAAGGCATCCAAAACCGGCCGACCTTGTGGAGGTGCCCGAGTGGGATGACGCTGGTGGCCAGAGGCTCGAGTTTGTTCCGCCGCTTGCCATAGACGAGTCCACGGCAGAGGCACTGGGCGGGATGGCCGCCGAGCGAGGGATCGACATGGTAGACTTCCGGCAAATACCGCCGAGCGATAGCCTGCCCACCGGATCTACCATATTACTCGTGGACTCCGACCGGCTCGGCTATGAGCCAGCATCGACGCTGCGTGCCTTTGGCGTGCAGGCTGTAAGCGCCTTCGGTGGCCAGACCCCGCAGGCTGGCGTTTAACTTGTACCTGAACTAATATTAATGACAAAGGGCACGCAAGGAAATTATGGCAGGAAAATATAGCATTCAAGATCTAAGAAACATTGGTATTATCGCGCACATTGACGCCGGTAAGACCACGACCACTGAGGGCATTCTGTACCGCACCGGCTTGAAGCACAAGATTGGCGCCGTACACGAAGGCGAAACCACCACCGACTGGATGGCTCAGGAACGCGAGCGCGGCATTACCATCGTGAGCGCCGCCGTGACTTGCTACTGGAAGGGCAAGCAGATCAACATTATCGACACCCCCGGCCACATCGACTTCACCGTCGAAGTGGAGCGCTCTTTGCGCGTGCTGGACGGCGCCGTTGTCGTCTTTGACGGCAAGATGGGCGTAGAAAGCCAGTCCGAGACCGTCTGGCGCCAAGCCGACAAGTACGGCGTGCCGCGCATTTGCTTCATCAACAAGATCAACCAAACCGGCGGCGACTTCTACAAGTCGCTGGAGAGCATCCACAACCGCCTCAGCAAGCGCGCGTTCCCGATCCACTTGCCGATCGGCTTCGAGCAGAGCGTCAACGGCGTGGTTGACCTCGTGACCATGAAAGCCTACACCTACAAGGAATTTACCGACCACGAACTGATCGAGGGCGAAATCCCGGCCGACATGCTGGACCAGGTAAAGAAATACCGCAGCCTGCTGATTGAAAACGCTGTCGCCGAAGACGAAGCCATGCTCGAGAAGTTCTTTGAAGTGGGCGAAGAAGGCCTGAGCGAAGACGAAATCAAGCACGCTATCCGTACCGCTATCTTGGGCGGCAAGTTCTACGCTGTAACTGGCGGCGATGGCCGCGGCGTGATCGTCGAAAAGGTGCTCGACCTGGTTGTCGACTTGCTGCCTGCGCCGAACGACCGTAACACCGTGTGGGGCACCCAGCCCAAGACCGGCGAAGAGATCGAGCGCAAGCACACCGAGTCTGACCCGTTTAGCGCTCTGGCCTTTAAGATCACCAGCGACCCGTTTGTGGGCAAGCTGGCCTACTTCCGCGTGTACTCCGGTAAGGTAACTGCCGGCTCGTATGTGCTCAACAGTTCTACTGGCGAAAAAGAGCGCGTAGGCCGCATCGTGCGCCTGCAAGCCGACAAGCGCGAGGACGTGACCGAAGTGACTGCCGGCGACATCGCCGCTATCGTGGGCCTGAAGGGCACCACCACCGGCCACACCCTGGCCGACCCGGCAAACCCGATTGTTCTAGAGAGCATTACGTTCCCGGAACCGCCCGTATCTATCGCCATCGAGCCAAAGACTAAGAGCGACCACGACAAAATGGGTATCGCCCTGCAGCGCTTGGCCGAAGAAGACCCGACCTTCCGCGTGAAGACCGACGAAGAGACCGGCCAGACCATTATCTCCGGCATGGGCGAGCTGCACCTAGAAATCATCGTTGACCGCATGAAGCGCGAATTTAGCGTCGAAGCCAACGTTGGCCAGCCGCAGGTAGCCTACCGCGAAACCATCCGCAAGGACGGTGTCGAGGCCCAAGGCAAGTTCGTTCGCCAGAGCGGTGGCCGCGGCCAGTACGGTGACGTCCAAATCCGCCTGTTCCAGGGCGAAGTCGGTTCCGGCTTCGAGTTCGTGAACGCCATTAAGGGTGGTGTCATCCCCGGCGAATACATCAAGCCGGTTGAAGAAGGCATCAAAGAAGCTATGGCCAACGGCGTTATCGCTGGCTACCCGGTGGTAGACATCAAGGTTGAACTGTTCTTCGGTAGCTACCACGAAGTGGACTCCAACGAAATGGCCTTTAAGATCGCCGGTTCTATGGCACTGCAAGACGGCGTGAAGAAAGCCAGCCCAGTGCTGCTCGAGCCGGTCATGAAGGTGGTCGTTGTGACTCCCGAAGAGTTCATGGGCGACGTTATCGGCGACCTGAACAGCAAGCGCGGCCGCATCGAAAGCATGGAAGACCTCTCCCTGGGCGTTAAAGAAATTACCGCCTTTGTTCCTTTAGGCGAAATGTTTGGCTACACCACCAACTTGCGCAGCACCACGCAGGGTCGTGCCAGTTCCAGCATGGAACTCGACCATTACGAGGATGTGCCGCCGAACGTGGCACAGGCCATCATCGCCAAGAACGCTAAGTAAGGCGCTTTACGGGGAGCGGTGTGGCAGAGCAATTTTCTGATCGCTGCGTGAATGATCGCTGCCCGCCTGCCCGCCGCATGGGTGAGTCGGCTTGCGAGAGCTTGGGAGCGCTTGGCGTGGGACGCTGCCCAGGTATGGCAACAGCCCAGGGTGGCCGCATGTGCTCGCTGCCTGGCGAAATCGTAGAACGTCTGAGCGGCGATTACCCCGAAATACCTGTCTCGATGCTGGGTTTCGTGGCGCGCGGCGTCAGCCACTTGCGCCTGCCGCCAGGCGACATTCCCATGCCCAACCCGGCCGACCCAGCGGCATCAATTGAAGCTTGGGGCGGTCTCGTCCGCCGCCTGGACGAACAATACTTTCCCGGCGAGCATTACAATCCGGTAGAATTACCTGCAGAACAACAAGTCATACCACAAGGGGGTGCATAGTGGATCAATCTGAACAACTGACGAAATACCGTAAAAATATTGACGACATCGACCAGCAGCTGCTGACGCTTCTGAACGAGCGCGCCCGCCTGGCACTGCAAATAGGCATTGCCAAGGGCGGTCAAAATATCCGGCGGCCGGAGCGCGAAGCCGAGGTGCTGCAAAACGTGACCGATGCCAACAAGGGTCCGCTGTCTGGCGCGGCCGTGCGCAAAATTTTTGAAGAGATAATTGAAATCTGTCGTACCATTCAATACACGAAATAGCATGAAACAACGCGTCGCATATCTCGGGCCAAGGGGGACATATTCGGAGCTGGCTGCCCGCCGTTTGTTTGGCGATGGGGCGCAGCTGGTGGCCTGCCAGACGCTGGACGATGTCGTGCGGGCGGTAGAAGAGGGCAGGGCGGAGTTCGGTGTGCTACCTATCGAGAATTCCGCCGAGGGGAGTATCCACCGCACTCTCGACCTTTTGGCGGCGACTAACCTGACCGTGCAGCGCGAGCTAGTGCTGCCCATTGGCCATCAGCTGCTCGGCAAGGCGGCGACGTATGCCGACGTAACAGAAGTGTGGGCGCACCCGCAGGCCCTTGGCCAGTGCCGCAATTGGCTGGCCCGCTGCCTGCCTGCCGCGACGCAGCATGCCGCCCGCAGTAACGGCGAGGCGGCCCAAGTAGCGGCCGCAAGCGAGCACGCCGCGGCAATTGCCAGCGAAACAGCTGCTGAGCTGTACAATCTGCACGTACTCGCCAAAGACATTGCCGACGACCCGCACAACACCACGCGCTTTGTGAGCCTAGGTACCGGCCAGCCGGCAGCCACCGGCCGCGACAGGACGTCGCTGGTGTGCAGCCCGCCCAATAAAGTTGGCAGCCTATACGGCCTGCTCGGTATTTTCGCGAAACACCAAGTTAACCTCACGCGGCTCGAATCGCGCCCGCTGCCCGGCAAAGCCTGGGATTACCTCTTTTACATTGACTGCGACGGCCACGTTGCCGACGACAACCTGGCGGCGGCGCTCAAAGAGGTGCAGACGTACACTGCCCATTACAAATTGTTGGGCAGCTATCCCCGGGCCGATGGGGGGCAACTATGACCGAAAACGCACGATTCCGGACCTATAACAGAATGGGGCCGCCCGAAAATTGCGTGGAATGCCCGACGGCGAAAGGTGTGGTTGCCGCCTGCAACGCCGCGGTAAAACTCCTGCGGCAAGGCTACGACCAGCGGCCCGACTACGTGCCCGGCCGCGAGCAAAATTGCTGGGTCGAAACGGCGACGGATGCCAGACTGCGCGACACCGATCCCACATACGCCGCGCTCGTCGGGCAGTACAGCACCGCCAATGCACAGCGCCTCGACATAAAGGACCATTGCCCGGGCGGCCTGGTGGAGCGCGCCTCTGGCGCGGCCGCCTTGCACCATTGCCAGTACCAGCCGTCGCCTGGCTTGCCCGAACTGCCGGTGCCGCCCGGCAGCACGCCGCTAGTTCCCAAAGGAGGGGTTTAACATGCCGACGCCTAATGACAACATCTCAGACCTCGTGCCATACCAGCCCGGCAAGCCGATTGAGGCATTGGCCCGCGAGCGCGGCATTCCGGCGGAGCGCATCATAAAGTTAGCCTCTAACGAAAATCCGCTGGGAATGAGCCCCAAGGCCAGCGCCGCACTCCAGGACGTCATGGGCGAGCTGCATCGCTATCCAGAGCAGTTCGGCCTGGTGCGAGCGCTCGCGCGGCACACCGGCGCGGGGGAGGACCAGATTGTGTTGGGCAATGGCTCAAATGATGTGCTTGACCTTGTCGCCCGCACCTATCTCGGCCCGGGCAACGAAGCGGTGTCGTCGCAGTACGCCTTTGCCATCTATCAGATTGCGGCGCAGAGTGCTGGCGCCACAAATGTGGTTGTGCCGGCCAAGGACTACGCCCACGACCTCGACGCTCTGCTGCGTGCGGTCACGGCTAACACCAAAGTGCTATGGCTGGCCAATCCAAACAATCCAACCGGCACGTTCGCGCCATACGCCGACGTAAAGCGTTTTGTGGAGCAGGTGCCGTCCCGCGTGGCCGTCGTGCTCGACGAAGCGTATTACGAGTACCTCCAGCCCTCAGAACGGGTCGATACCACGCAATGGCTGGCGGCTCATCCCAACCTCATTTTGGTGCGCACCTTTTCTAAAATTTACGGGCTGGCTGGCCTGCGGGTGGGCTACGGCCTGGCCGCGCCTGCGGTCGTTGAGCTGCTCAACCGCGTGCGCCAGCCGATTAACGTGAGCGTGGCCGCAGCCGCTGCGGCGACCGCCGCTCTCAAAGATACCGCCTTTGTGCGCCGGAGCGTGGCACTGAACCAGGCCGGCCGCCAACAGCTGCGCGCCGGGCTGGAAGAGTTGGGCCTGACCTGCTTGCCGGCTTATGGCAACTTCGTAACCGTCGCCGTGCCGGACGCCGCGGCCTGCAACGAGGCGCTGCTGGACAGGGGCATTATCGTACGCCCGCTGGCCGGCTATGGCATGCCCGACCACTTACGCGTCACTATCGGTACGCAGGCGGAGAATGAGCAGTTCTTGGTCGCCATTAGGGAGTTTTTGCGGTGAGTGGCGAGCAATTAGCCGGCGTCCCGGAGCCGCTGGATCTCATTGCCGCTCAGGCTGAAGCCATTGCTGGTGCGGCCGTGGTGGCCGATCGCCTCGCGGAGCGGCTGGGTACGCTTGCCGGCCGCCGTCTGGACGCGGACGAGCGCTCTCAAGTGTTTGCCGATATACTGGTCGACTACATGCACTTCGACGAGCTAGCCCGGCAGGCCGGCGAGCTAGCTGAGAGTAACGACATACTGGGTGCAATATCCCTCTTGGGCGGCGAGGAAAACGCCCGCAGCATACTCGGCGACTCGGAAGTAGACCGTCTGATTGCCTGGGCGAGCGCCCAAATGATTGGCGAAGTCCAGGCTGACGGTCCAGAGGCCTAAAGGGTATTTACACTGTAAGCACTTTACGTTACAATATATGGGTCACTCGTGTGAGTTTATTTCTCACGACACTAAAAAGGTTATCAACTAAATACTCAACAACAGGAGTCATGAATGGCAGATCAATTTGACCGTAGCAAGCCTCACGTGAACGTCGGCACCATGGGCCACGTTGACCACGGTAAGACTACGCTGACCGCTGCAATTACCCACGTACTTGCAAAGCGTCTTCCCAGCAAAGTTAACGTCGCTAAGAACTACGAAGACATCGACAACGCCCCCGAAGAGAAGGCCCGCGGTATCACCATCGCTACCTCTCACCAGGAGTACGAGTCCGAGAAGCGCCACTACGCGCACGTTGACATGCCCGGCCACGCCGACTACGTCAAGAACATGATCACCGGTGCCGCTCAGGTTGACGGTGCTATCCTGGTTGTTTCCGCTGCCGACGGCCCGATGCCGCAGACCCGCGAGCACGTGCTGCTGGCCAAGCAGGTGGGCGTACCGTACATCTTGGTCTTCCTGAACAAGATGGACCTCGCCGACCCGGACCTCGTCGACCTCGTGGAAGAAGAAGTTCGCGAACTGCTGGAAAAGAACGGCTTCGACAAGAACGCCCCGATCATCCGTGGTTCTGCCACCAAGGCTCTGGAAGGCGACACTGCAAGCGAAGACGCCATCATGGAACTGGTGAAGGCCCTGGACGACAACGTTCCCGAGCCTAAGCGCGAGCTGGACAAGGCCTTCCTGATGCCGATCGAAGATGTCTTTAGCATCAAGGGTCGTGGCACCGTTGCCACCGGCCGTATCGAGCAAGGCGTCGTAAAGGTAAACGAAGAAGTTGAGATCGTCGGCCTGCGCGACACTCGCAAGAGTGTTGTGACCGGTGTTGAGATGTTCAAGAAGAACCTGGACCAGGGTCAGGCTGGCGACAACGTCGGCGTCCTGCTCCGCGGTATTGAGCGCGACGACATCGAGCGCGGCCAGGTACTGGCCAAGCCGGGTAGCATTACCCCGCACACCGAATTTGACGCCGAAGTCTACATTCTGACCAAGGAAGAAGGCGGCCGCCACACCCCGTTCTTTAAGGGCTACAAGCCGCAGTTCTACTTCCGCACCACTGACGTGACCGGTGAAGTTGAGTTGCCGGCCGACAAAGAAATGGTTATGCCGGGCGACACGATTACCTTCAAGGTAACGCTGCTGCAGCCGATCGCCATGGAGCAAGGTCTGCGCTTCGCCATCCGCGAAGGCGGCCGTACTGTTGGCGCCGGTGTCGTAACCAAGATCAACAAATAATAACTAGCTTATAGAAGCTCGCACATTAAGGAAGAACAGCAATGGTAGCAGAACCCAAGAAAGATCAAAAGCAACGGATTCGTATCCGCCTCAAGGCCTACGACCACAAAGTAATTGACCAAGCCGCAAAGCAGATCGTTGATACTGCGCTGCGTACGGGTGCTACCATCGCTGGTCCAATCCCGCTGCCTACTGACCGCAGCACTTTCACGGTCATTAAGTCCCCTCACGTGTACAAGAAGGGACGAGAGCAGTTTGAGATGCGCGTGCATAAGCGCCTCATCGATGTCACCGAGCCGACACCAAAGACAATTGATTCACTCATGAATCTGAGTCTACCGGCCGGGTGCGACGTCGAAATCAAAATGTAGCAAGAGGGCGCCCGAAAGGGCGCTTTTGCTATTCGGAGGAAATGAGTATGCCTGAAACCAGCCTGAATGATGTACGATGCGGCGACTGCCTGCGCGGTCCGCTGTGGGACCAGCTAGCGCCCATGTATGACACCGGCCTAGCCCGGGTAGCCGCGGCCGCGGAGCGGGGCGTACGCAACATACAGACAATGCATGGCGGCCAAGTGGCTGGCGGCACCATGAGCGAGCTCGTGGCCGCCGACCGGCTTGGGACGCAGATTGAGGCGGCTACTGCGGGTATGCTCGGCCACATTACGGCCATACGAGCCGGATTCGAAGCTTCGCGCGACCAGGCAGCGGCGACCAACTGCGCGGAAATCACGAACCAACCCGGCAAGTGCCCGCGCCTGGAACTCATGATGGCGGCAGGCATGCGCATGGGAGAGCAAGCAGCGGGGCTGCAGCAGTGGGCAGGCCAACTCCCGCCGCCACCAACCCCCTAACGGGATAAGCGCCCTTAGAGGGGCGTTTTTTTATTGCCGGAAGCCCGGGTCGTCGAGCAGGCCGCCGCGGCCTAAAATACCTAGCTGGCTGTGCTGGGCTTGCTGTGCCCGACTCCTGGCTTTGACATCCTTGGCGGCGACCCTTATGTCTTTGGTGGCAGTTTTGCGCATCGCTTCGTCTCTGCGCAAGAACGCATCAAGCGCACGGGCGCCGGTAGGGTTAAACGACCAGGGGCCAATCAAGCCCAGTCTCATGGTTTGGAAGTTTACCTCGTCGCCCATGATCGTATGGTTGCTGGCAACGTCTACCGGTACGTTTTGCCCGGTGTAGCGCAGCGCGTACATAGCCGCAGTGCGCAAATGCACGAGCGACGTTACGGCAATGCCGCACATAAAGCCGCTGAGCTCGGTTGCATTAAGTTGGTGGCGAACGCCGTAGCGCCGGTGCATGGCGTTCGCCATGTTGAGCACGCTGTCGTCGGCCTCCAGAGGTTTGATCGCTGCGATATCAGTAACGATTAAGTCGTACCGCGAAGCCGGGTCGTAGGCTTGTATAACCCGTTCGGCAACCAGCCACGCCGGCCCGAGGCTTTGCGGGAAGCGACCCATGGCGGAAGCGACCATCATGCAGGCCGCGGTATTTACTTCTGGTGACAAAGCCGGAAGCGGCACGTGTTCAACCAAGTTCATTTTGTATATTTTACCATAAAAAGTGGTACTGTACAACGGTTGCCCGTCTGCCGCTATCTTGGTAAGGTAGGGATGACCATGGCCGAAGAAATTGTATTTGTTGACGAAAACGGCGCACCGACAGGCGAAACCGGCCCGAAGCTGGAAAGCCACACCGCGCACACCAAGCGCCATTTGGCTTTCTCTTGTTACATCTTCCGCAAGGGCGACAACAAATTTCTGGTGACGCAGCGGGCGCTCAGCAAAAAGGTGTGGCCGGGCGTCTGGACCAATAGCGTCTGCGGGCACCCGGCACCCGGTGAAAAGATGGGGGACGCCATTGTGCGACGTGCCAAATATGAGCTGGGGCTGGACCAACTTATGGGCATCAAGGTAGTTCTGCCCACGTACAAGTACACCACGCCGCCTTACAACGGCATCATCGAGAACGAGTTCTGCCCGGTGTTTATCGCCTATACCGCCGAGGAGCCGCAACCCAACCCCGAAGAGGTCGAAGATTATATGTGGATCGACTGGACAGCCTACGCGCATATGCTGCGGCGCACCCCAGAAAAAATAAGCTACTGGGCGCTTGATCAGTACAAACAGTTAAAAGAGGTGGAGCCAATTCGTTCGTTTACCGCTTAGTCTGTCATGCCTGTTCCTGAAGCCCTTACACCAATCGATGCCCAACAACAAATTGCCGCTGGCAGCGACATCGTGGTTGTGCCATATTCGTCGTATATGGAGCAGGACGGCTCCGTGCGCCTGTCTATTTTTAGCGAAATGACGACCTTGGCCGCCGCGGCGCTCCACCGCGAGGCCGGCGCCCACCAGACCCGCATTATAGCCGTGGGGGAGCAGACCTACGGCGTGGATCATCCTTCCACGACCGACCTTATGTACGACCTTTTGCAGCGCGAGCGCATCCCGGACCGCGCGCTTCCAGAGCAGCGTCCGAACGGCGCTAATGCCACGCCGCAGCAAATCGAGTGGCTGAAGCGAAAATTTAGCGGCGCTTGGGCCGACCGGCCGCCGGTGCTTGTGGGCCACGAACATCACTGGGACCGAATCCACCGCTTGTGCGATGTCTTTAGTCTGCCGGCCGACTTTGTTGACGCCAGCGCCGTGCTGGAACGCGCCGGCAAACTCAAACCGGAATTCGCGGCCGCCGTAGCCGCCTACCAGACAGAAGGCAGGGCGTACGAGCAAGGTGCAGCCGTACTGACGCGCATTGTCGCGCCCTTGGGCGAAGGCGCCACATTGGGACTGTTCCGCACCATGGTTCGCGCCCGCACACCGACCGTTGTAGACGTATTCCAGAGTGCAGATGGCCGTACCCATTTGTACGCCACCACGGTGCGCGAGCACCTGCAAGCAATCGGCCGTGCCGCCTGAGCGGGTGGCCACGTTCATGGTAGAATGGATCAGATAAGGAGGGAACATGCTGACAATTGGACCAATAGCCGAAATACATCCCGTTACTGATCTTGCTAGCCCGAATCCTATCGAGGCCGTGGCAGACCTTGCGCAGGTAACCAGCGCGCTCATTGCTGAGAGCGCTCGGCCGGGTGAGGTGCTGCAGGCGAACTTTACGCACTTCGCCGGCGCTGGATTCCTCGATTCTGTTACCGAAATCCAGCCATTTTTCCGGGCAACGCCGATCGGCGAAGGCACCTATGATATGTTTGCTCAGTTACCGCCCACACCGGACAATGATCACAGCACCCTATTTTATGCGGCCCGATACACCCTGGACCTGACAGAGGCGCGGCCCGCCGCCACGATACGCGCCGGCGAACTGGCTATTGTTTCGGTTGCGACCGTTTCATCCGGCCAATTTCGCAAACCGCAACCTGTGCCCGAGGAGGCGCTGACCGCCGAAAACGTTATGAATGGGCTAACTGTGGCGGTGGGGGCTCTGGCTAATCGTGCGACGACGGTGAGCGGCAATTTTTCTTGGGGCTACGCGGGCATCGGCGTGACCATGCGGCCGTTGCCGAGTTGGGCTGAGCGAGCCTCATGACGCGCAGGGTTATTCTCGCCAGCGCCTCGCCGCGCCGCAAAGAGCTGCTTGAGCAGATGGGCGTCACGTTCACCGTGGTGCCAAGCAACTTCGACGAGTATTTGGACCACAGCCGGCCGCCGGCTGAGGTATCGATCGAGCTCGGCCTGGGCAAAGCCCGCGCTGTTGCCGAGCAGTATCCCGAAGCGTTGATTATCGCGAGCGACACCATCGTGACCATCGACGGCAAGCAATACGATAAGCCCAAAGACGTGGCAATGGCCAGGCAGTGGCTGCGCGAGCACGCCGGCAAGGACGTGCTGGTCACTAGCTCGCTCATTCTCGTCTGCAAGGCCACGAACCTAGAGATTGCGACCGTCGACGAAGCCACCGCTCACTTTAAGCCGTACGACGAGTTGGTGCATGAAACATATCTAGAGACTGGCAGCTGGGCCGACAAAGCCGGCGGCTGGGGCATTCAGAGCGGAGCGGCCCCCATGGTGGCATATATCCGCGGCCGTTTCGATACGGTGCTGGGGCTGCCCACCGAGCTGCTCGCCAAACTGCTGGAAGCGCAGGGCGTCAAAGCGCACGCCGTCGAGCCGTCCTCGCCGGTGCCGTTGCGCCGCCGCTAGCAGCCCGTGCGCGGGACCGTGCTACAATACTGCTAATGGCAAAAACCAAAACGCGCGCTCAAACCCGCCGGCCCGACTCTCAGGAGTTAGACGGCGTCTATCTGTTGAAGTTGCTCTTATACGTGTTGCTCGGCTCCGTATGGCTCAAAATCGGCCACGGCGGCCACCTCAGCCTGCCAATTCCGGTCGGCCTGTTTGTGGGCCTGCTGTTCAGCAGCCATGAACACTTCCGCATTGATCGCAAAATTGAGTACGCCGTACTGCTCGTCGCCATGCTGGTCGGCTACTTTGCGCCGTACGGTCTATACATCAACTACTAGGTTTCCATTTTCGCAGCGCCCCAGCCAGCAAGTTAATGTAGAATTGTCTACACATTGACAAGAGGTGACTTGTTCTGGTAAGATGTAACGGTATCACAAATTTCCTGTACTTGGTGATTTGGGAAGGTCCGCCCTTAACAGGGGTAGAAACCGCCCGGAGCCGAGCATTTTTATGTCAAACGTACGCAGACATAACAAGCACGGCACAGGATAAGCGGGAGTGCGCAGCCCAAGTTAGGTGCACCCGGAGTAACTATGAAAGCACTAATCACTCGAAAGGTAGGCATGACCAGCACCATCGCAGAAGATGGCGCCGTGCAGGCTGTTACCTTGCTTTCCGCTAGTCCCTGCGTTATCACGCAGGTCAAAACCGTGGAACCCGACGGCTATACCGCTGTCCAGGTTGGTTTTGAGGAAGCTAAAAAACAAAATCTAGCCAAGGCCCAAGAAGGCCACTTTAAGAAGGCTGGGGCAAGCATTATGCCGAAGATTGTCCGCGAATTCCGCGTAGACGAAATCACTGAAGACCTCAAGGTTGGCGAAACGATTAACCCCGAGGTCTTTTCAGTTGGCGACGAAGTTGACGTCACCGGCACAAGCAAGGGTAAAGGTTGGGCTGGCACCATCAAGCGCCACAACTTCCACCGCGGCCGCAAAACGCACGGTGGCCGCAGCTACCGCCGCGTTGGCTCCATCGGTTCGATGTACCCGCAGCGTATTTTCAAGGGCAAAAAGATGGCCGGCCAGATGGGCCACGAACAAGTAACCGTCAAGAATTTGAAGGTTGCCTTTGTGGACACCGACCTGGGCGTCATCGGCGTTACCGGTGCCGTGCCGGGTCCTCGCCAGGGCATTGTGATTATTAAGGAGGCGAAGTAATGGCTGCTGTACCGACCTATACCAAGAGCGGCACCAAAGCTGCTACAGCCGCCACGTTGGACAAGACTGTCTTTGCCGTCATGCCGGAAAACCACGAGCTCCTCAAGCTCGCGTACACCGCAT